>JABSQK010000755.1 GCA_013215875.1 Lentisphaeria bacterium | reverse complement strand
TGAACAGTTTGGTGGCGAAAATACCATATTGGGTTATGAATGTGATGGTTGCCATTTTGAAATAAAAGACGGCCGCCCAGTACCAACCTGTGATGATGGCACTCCCGAAAATTTTCAAATCCTCGCACAAGGTCCCGCCAAATGGTCTGGCATGGAGCAAGATGTCTTTGTTGAAGCAGGCTTTCAGGAAGACGGTGGAAGCGCTTGCCTCGGTATCTACGAACGCAATGGCACTGTACTTACTGTAGGTAGCACCGACTGGGCTCATGGCCTCGGAAATGATCCCATAGTCGACCGGATCACCCTGAACATTATTGAGCGACTTAAATGAAATTGATTCCGGTCATGAAAAAACATGTTGCCCGCCAGGAAGAACCAGTGCAGAACGATAAAAGAAAGGATTATAAATGACATATATAGAAGGATATATTGAAGAACTCAGTGTGACACCCGGATCTACGATTCGCTTGCACGCATCAGGCGTTGGAGATAAAACATCCCTAAGTATTTTTCGCATTGCATCACCTGATGTTTGCATGCTGCAGGACATCCCCATCTCTGTCAGTGACGAGCCTGTTCCAGATCAGGCCTACGAACATGGGGCAGGATGGCCAGTGACCTGGGAATATGAAATCCCTGCGGACTGGGCCAGTGGTGCTTACCGTATCAGCTTACGCAGTCGTGACAGCTATGATAAATTTTCTCCGACCAAACGCAATGAACACGGTGCAGTTCATGATGTTTTATTAATTGTTAGAGCCACTAAACCTGCGAGCTCGAGCTCGATTTTGTTGCAAGTTGCCAGCAGTACCTACCATGCCTACAACGACTGGGGTGGAAAAAGTACCTATAATTACAATTCGCCTGGTGGCCAATCACCTGTGGTTTCGACCCAGAGACCCGGGATTGGTTTTTATTGTCATTCCGGTTTTGATTCATGGGAACAAGATTTTATTCGCTTTTGTGATGAACAAAATATCCCCTTGGAGTTAGCCACAAATTATGATTTACATACCTGGCCTGATGGCTTCGATGATTATAAACTGATTCTCAGTGTGGGCCATGACGAATACTGGAGTAAAGGCATGCGCGATAATCTTGAGGCCTTTATTGGCAATGGCGGAAATGTTGCCTTTTTCAGCGGTAACTCGATTTGCTGGCATGTACGCTTCGAAGAGGACGGCCGCAAAATGGTGACCTATAAAGAACAGTATAAACAGGATCCGTACTTTGCTGAGGAACGTTTTGACGAGTTGACTGCATTATGGAGTCACCCCCTGATTAATCGACCTGAGAATAGTTTATCAGGTGTCGGCTTTCCTGCTGGCGGTTACCACAGGAGCCATGGTGTGTTTATGGATGGTGATGGCGCATTCACGGCTCATGTACCGGAACACTGGATTTTTGAAGGAACGGAGTTAAAAGAAGGCGAAAAGTTTGGCGGTGAAAATACCATCCTGGGTTATGAATGTGATGGCTGCCATTTCGAAATGAAAGACGGCCGCCCGGTTCCGACTTGTGATGATGGTACACCAGAAAATTTTCAAATTCTGGCCCAGGGACCTTGCCGATGGGCATCCGGGTATGATAAAATAGATGTCTACCTCAAATCAGGTTTACAGGTAGAGGGTGGTATGGCTTGCATGGGAATTTATGAGCGCAATGGTACGGTCTTTACCGCAGCCACTACGGACTGGGCGCATGGCCTGGGGAAGGATCCCATCGTCGATCGTATTACCCTGAACATTATCGAACGGCTTAAATGAAATTTACTCCGGAGATGAAAAAACACTGGGACGAAAATGGCTGTATTCATATTCCCGGAGTAATTACACCCGAGCTTGCTGCACGCCTCGAAAAAATCTGTGATGGCATTATCGAGCGCTTTAAGACACTGAATCCAGAGACCGGTGAACCCGGAAAAGAAGCTGCGAACCAAGTACGCAAAATTGAACACCCGGACTATCATGAAAATGTGGACGACCGGCTCTTGATTATGGAAACCTTGGCAGCGCCTGGTATTCTCGAATTCGTTGAAGGTATCATCGGCAAGGAAACACGCTTCCTTACCAGTACGCTTTTTCACGATATAGATATTGGACATTCGGACGGTGGTTGGCATCGCGATACCCAGTTCATTTATCCGGACATCGACGAGCAGAAAAAAATGATTACAGCTCCCAATGATTTGGCCGATGCTCAGGTGATGATTGCCCTGGTGCCCAGCGAAGACAGCGAGTACGTCCCCGGTTCGCATAAGCGCTGGGATACACCGGAAGAAATCGAAATTCGCCTTGGCGAATACGGCAAAAACAGTGAATCAAATGAAATGCCCGGGGCTAAGCGAATGAAATTGGAAATAGGTGATTTGTTCGCCTTCAATCCCAATGGTCTGCATCGTGGACGTTATCATACAGACAAGCGCCGCCGCACCATAATGGGCTCCTTCGGCGATATTGCTCAAACCCCGAAATTTTTCTTTTCCTACCAGCCCTGGTACCTCAATGAGGGCTTTCTTGATGGACTTAGCGATGAAGCCCGGGCATTTTATCAATTGTACATCAACAAATACCAAGACTTCTGGCACAACGGCCCCGTGCCGGACTATGTCTAAAAATAGTCCACGAGCAGCGTAGCAAAGACACAAGATAGTTGTGAGACGAAGCCGGCAATAGGGCACTAATTCGCCATCTCATTTTTGGCAGGTATTGACAAAACATTAAAATTTTATTAGCTTAGAAAAAATGTGGAGTCACTCTCATGATCAAGCAAACCCGTTTTAAGTTCATTCTATATTGTTTATTTTTACTTCCTTTGAGTATTTTTTGTAAAGGGAATTCGAAGATTGAAGATTCTACTCAAATAAAATCGTATAAAAAATCTGCTGATACGGGCAATGTACGTTCAATGTATGTATTGGGAGTGACCTATCATTGGGGCAATATAAATGGTGGACATATAGATTATAAAGAAGCCATGAACTGGTACAAAAAAGCCGCAGCTAAAAACCATCCAACTTCAATGAATAATATTGGTGTTCTATATGAACGAGGCCTTGGAGTACCCAAGGATTACGCTAAGGCAATGATATTTTTACAGAAATCAGCAAAGTTTGGCAATAATGAAGCGTTAATTAATATTGGAATTTTATACGAAAATGGTCATGGAGTTAAGAGGAGTTATAAAAATGCGATGGTCTGGTATAAAAAGTGTGCCGATAAAGGACTTTCTCTAGCGATGAATTACATAGGAGTTCTGTACCAAAATGGTGGCCATGGGGTAGAACAGAATTACATGCAAGCACTGTCTTGGCATCAAAAAGCTGTTAATCGGGGTAACTCAGATAGCATGAATGAAATTGGCCGATTCTATAATAATGGATGGGGATTAATTAAGAGTTATAGCAAAGCAATGAAATGGTATACAAAATCTGCATCACGTGGGAATAGTGATGCGCAAAGCAATATTGCACAACTATATCAAAATGGCCAGGGAGTAAAGAAGGACTATAAAATTGCGCTAAAGTGGCATAATAAAGCTGCGGATAATGGCAATGCATTTTCAATGTATAGCATTGGCTGGTTTTATTATAATGGCTGGGGTGTTGAGAAAAATGATAAAACTGCCAGGAAATGGTTTAAGAAAGGTGTTGTAAACGATAACGGCCAGACCTTAAATAAGATTAACCTTTACATTAAAAATTGGATGAAATTAAAAAATAAAAAGAATAAAACTAAAACGCTATATCTCGAAGTGATAAATAAAATAAAGGCTTTTTCTGGTAAATAGATAAGAACTATTTATTTGAATCTTTCCTGAAGTTTTTTAAATCCTTCTCCAGCAATTTCGAACGATGGGCGTGGTTCCCGTTCGCGTGTAAGAATTCCGTATGGGCTGAATTCATCCAGTTCTGATGGCCAACGGTGATCCGCCCAACACCAGATTAAACTGCCAACAACGTAGTGGGCATCTTCTGTCTCAAAGTGTTCCGCTAATGCGCCAAACAATGTTTCGTAAGACGGTCCCTGATTAGCAGGACCCCCACCAAATTCTGCAACCATAATTGGGGTATTGGGATATTCCTTATGCAATTTCTTGAAACCTTTTATCCAGAATTCGTGACCAATTTCTGGATTCGGATAGGCATTCAAACAAATGATATCATCTTCACCGAAGCGATCCGTATGATCATATCCAGGCTGCCAGTGATTCGATACATGGATGATCAACCGGGTAGGGTCCATCTCGCGGGCATAACGGATCAGGTCATCAATGGTCTCATTTACCCCGGGCTTTCCAGAATCATTTTCGTTGCCAACTGACCAGGAGATGACCGACGGGTGTGAACGATCGCGATTAATCAATCGCGTTATTTGTTTACGGGCCATCTTGACCACGTTTTTAAATTCATCGCCTTCGCCACCATGTCCGCGCCACCAGTAAAGGGGAATTTCCGTCAGTGCCATCAGACCAAGCTCATCACATAGATCGAGCGTATGGGGATGATGTGGGTAATGAGCCAGGCGTACTGTATTGCATCCAGTATCCTTCATGATCGTAAAATCCTTGCGAATCTCATCGGCTGTTATGCACATATTCGTTTCGGCGGAATCTGCGTGAAAATTGTACCCAGTCATATAGAAGGGTTTATCATTAATATAAAGATTGCAGCCATCCCGGCGTATCGTACGAAAGCCAAAACGTATTGATGTCGAATCGACAATCTCATCGCCATTGTGAAGTTCGAGCTCAGCGGTGTAAAGCGCTGGCGAATCTGGCGACCAATTCTCGGTGCCGGAAAATAAGTTTTCTGCTTGAATTGAAATTGTTTCACCAGCTTTTAAATCGACGACTTGTGCATCCATTTCCTGATCAAAATCCTGACCTTGTACACGAATGCAAAGAGATCCTTCAAAATCATCACTATCGTTACTCAGGGAAACATCACAGCTGAAATTGCCATCCATTAATGAAGTTATGTAAGCATTATCAATGCGGCATTGGCTTTTTGCCTCAAGGTTCACTTCACGGATAATACCGCCAAAGGGATGCCAGCCACGACCCACACCGGGCACATGATCTTTATATTGGGTATTGTCTACGCGTAGAACAAGCTGAGCTTCAGTTCCACAAAACTTGTCATCTACCTCACACTTGAATGGAAGAAAGGCATGTCTGTTTCTACCTATCTGTTCACCATTTATCCAGATCTTCGACTTCTTATTGACAGCCTCAAAATTTAGCGAAATATATTTCCCCTGCCAATCCTCCGGAATCTGAATCGTTTTACGATACCAGCCCACACCTTCGTAGCGACTGTCGTCGCCGGGTAATTGTGAAAAATCACCAGGCACGGTAATCGTATGCCAATCACTGCCTTCGCCAGTCTGGTAACTCTGAGATTCCCCCTGATCCTCCGGATCTAAACACGCTTCCCAATCCCCATTAAGTGATAGATTTATTCTCACAATAAATACTCCTGGTAATGCATCTTAATGATGTAATTCAGCATCAGTTTACCATGATAGTACTTTTTTTACAAGGAGTAATATCTCGAATGGTGCTTAAAATCATAAGCATTAATTGATTAATCAATGCAATCCAGTAATTCATTTGGACTGATGCAATAAGTTCCTACTTTGCCCACGACTACACCGGCTGCAGCATTTGCTATATTGGCTGCATCATCTGGGCTTGCTCCGGCAAGTATACATGGCACATATGTCGCGATGACAGTATCGCCGGCACCAGAGACATCGAATACATCTTTTGCTTTCGTGGCAATATGGTAAACATCCTCATTGTGATATAAGGCCATGCCATCGGAACCAAGTGTGATTAAGAGTTGCTCGACACCCCAATTACTGGTCAGTTTATGGACGACAGCTTTTAAATGATTGTCATCGTTTATGGGCAAGTGAGTGGGGTGGTAATACTCGCCAGTCATATGAAATGCTTCCTTGCGATTGGGAGTCATTAAGGAAAGGCCTTTAATATTCAGGATATTTGCCGGGTGAGGGTCCAATGCTGTAACGATGCCGCTGCTGTCTGCGATGGACTGTATTTCAGCTGCCAGGGCAGGGCTCAAAACCCCCTTGTTATAATCTTCAAAGATAATCGCATCCAGGTCAGTTGTTTTTATGAGTACCTTAAGCTTCTCTAGCAGTTGGTCCCTAAGTGAATCTTCAATCGTACCATGGTCTGCTTCGCGATCAATCCGAACAATCTGCTGACCGGCTGCAATGACACGCGTTTTTAAGGTCGTTTCAATTGTCTCCGATTTAACAATTCCATCTGAATTGATTGACCATTTGTTGAATAACCCATCACAGATATCAGCAGGCTGGTCATTTCCGCAAATAGCAAAGGAAAAGACAGTCGCACCCAGCGACGATAAGTTTCTCTGTACATTTGCCGCGCCGCCAAGGACATACTCCTCCCGGTCAACTTTTACAACTGGTACGGGTGCTTCTGGAGAAATTCGGCTGGCAGTACCATAAATATAGCGGTCGAGCATGACATCGCCCACGACTGCTATTTTTTGGGAAGAAAACTTTTCGATGAGAGCCTGAGTCGATTTTTTATTCACTTTTTTTATCCTGAGCTACAAGCTTGTTAAGTGCTTTGTTTAAATTCAGTTTTGGTACTTTGGGATATTGTCTGCCTTTTTTCAAACGAGTGAGAAGTTCGTGATATTGGTGCAAATCATCTTTGATTAAAAGGAGCTGATCTGAACTCAGAGAGTCAATATTTTTTCTTAAGTAAAAAGTCAGATTATCGGATTCTTCGCCCACTATTTTTAACGTTGCCTGTGTCGCCTGATGATGTCTTTTAGTTATTTGGAAGTTACTGATATTTTTTCTTAATAGATCCAACTGGTGAATTGTTTGCTGTCTGATGAGCTCTTTCGCCCAAAGGTCCTGTTTGCTGAGTCGCTTGGGCAACCAACTGGCTATAGCAACTTCGCTGACTAATATGGCCAGAATAATGGTGCAGGTAAGGGCAGGAATAAAATCGATAATCCAACTGGTTTTTGCTTTGGAAAATGAAACGGAAACATGTATCTCATAATTATTGACCTGCAGTTTATCACCATTTCTAAGTTCCTGTTTGCCAGGCGCTAATAGTTCTTTATTGAGGGTGATTTCGGCATTGTCTTCTTTATTATCAATTTGTATGTCATTTGTCTCGGTGATATTAATCGAAAAGGAAATGTCGCTGATTCCCTCAAGTATGACATCGCAATGATTTGAGCTGCCTGCAATCATATTGCAATTTGGAAAACGATAGATTTTTTTGTTCGTTTCGTTATCCGTTTTTTCTATAACTATTAATACTAATTCCAAAGTAGTTTCCTATGCTATCGTTCAAAAATAGTCAGTTCAGTGGGACTCGGCAAGGCTTTTAGAATGATTTCTTTGCCCAGACCGCTTTTTAGTGATTTTTGAGCGTGATCTTTTGTATAGGATAGTATATAAATTTTATAATTTGCATATGCAGCTGGGTCTTCTTTCAGGCCAAATAGCTTTCCGGAACCATTCAAACATTCCAATATGCTTTTATCGCCTCCAAATTGCTCCCAATAATACTTGAAGCTCAAAAAATAATGAAAATCAATGAAGAGTTTTATTTTACCTGAGGACTGCATGACTTTATTTTGAATGATATATTTTGCGCTCGTTGATATATCAGTATTATTTTTATAATACTGCTGAAGAAGTGTTTGTTTTATTTCGGCATTATGCCGTGCTGCAAGTTCATTGGAATCGGCGAAACGGCTCACCATATAATGACTTAAAAATATGATGAATAAACTGCCATATAAAAATGCGTTATTCTTCAGGGCTGTTTCTTTTAAGTAATAAAACGGTATTAAAGATATGATTGGGAAAAATGATAAATAAATACGAGGGAAGGGTGCTTTGATTAGCGCAGTAATTAAAACGATAATTAAGGGGCTTAGAAAAATAAGCAGCACAGATTTATCTTTGAGTGAGTCATTGCGGAATTTAATGGCAATGAAGATGATGAATAAACCAAGGTGACAAACTGCTGCAATGCCAAGATGGGAAACGAGACCACTCGCACTATCCCAACCCTGTGTGCCCGATATGGTTTTTAGAAATTTTGATAAAATTGGCAGATAGATAATCATCCCTGCTCCTGAGGAAAATAGACAGATACCTATTAGTTTTATATCTTTTGTTTTATTGAGCAGCTGATGGAGACCAATGATTATAAACAATGTAAGCGTGTAAAGTAGATTGCTGGGAATAATCATCGGCATAAGAATACTTGCAGAACAGAACAATACTAAACCTCGCGTTCGTTTGCCATTGAGTATCAACAGCATGCCTGTAAGAGCAATGATCGATAAAGAAATACTAAAGCCATAACCACGTAGCTGGTAGACGAAATTAATCAATACCGGGCTGAAAATTAAATGGCTGACTGTAACTAATGCCAGAACCCGGGACGAAATTGTTGTTAGCTCACGATAAAATATCGCACATGCTGCGATATAGAAGAGCAGATTTGGCAGACGAATAAAAAACTCATTAAATTGTGGTAAGACGTGAAGCCAGACATACAAAAATGCGGAATACAATATGTGATTATTTGTTGCATTGTAGGATCCAAAAATAGCTTTCAATGAGGGTGCAAAGCCATAATCCCAGAGGCTGACACACTCATCAAACCACAGGTTACTTATTAACAGAGGTAAATTTAAGAGCAGAAAGCAAAGGACTATTAAGGCAAGAATTCCATGACAATGCTTTTTGGAATCAGAAATTACGATGGGATTTTTTTTATCTGACATTCGTAATTCGTTTAGCCAATAATGTAAAGCGCCTACTCTTGTTGAAATTTTCCACAGCCATACTCAATGCCTTTCGAGAGCCAATCATAATTAATAAACTTTTTGCCCGGGTCATTGCTGTGTATACCAGGTTGCGTTGGAGCATAATATAATGCCCGGTCGTTAATGGCACGATGACTACAGGGAATTCACTGCCTTGGGATTTGTGAATGGTAATGGCGTAGGCCAGTCGTAATTGGTCGAGCTCATCAAATGCATATGGTACAGTGTTCTGTTCAAACTTAACAGTCATTAATTTATCGGCTGGGTCGATGGTTTTGATAATTCCCATGTCACCATTAAATATGTCATTGTCATAATTATTGCTCAATTGCAAAACCCGGTCGCCAATTCGAAAGACGTTTTCACCATGCTCAAGCACATCATCACTTGTCTCTTTATTCACAAGCTGCTGCATAACTGTATTTAGCTTGTGGGTACCAATATCTCCGCGATTCATTGGCGCAAGAATTTGGATCTGCTCTGGTGAATAATTGAATCGTTCAGGGATACGTTCATTAACAAGGGTGGTAATTGTCTGGATAATCTTTTCCGGGTCATCCTGTTCAATCCAATAAAAATCCTGCAGTTCTTTCCCTGCCTTGAGAGATGGCAGTTTTCCGCTGTTTACACGATGGGCACTTTGGATGATCAGGCTGTCGGCTGCCTGCCGGTACACCTCTGTAAGTTCTGTAAGAGGAACTTTGCGCGACGTGATAATATCGGCCAGAACTTTTCCCGGGCCGACGGATTCCAGCTGGTCCTTGTCGCCGACAAATATAATACGTGTATTGGGTGCAATCGCCTGCATTAAGCAAAAGCACAGGGAAAGATCGATCATCGAGACTTCATCGACGATGAGCAAATCACAGGGTAGAAAATTTTGAAAATTATAACTAAAGCCATTTCGTCCCGCATCCCACTTTAGGAGCCTGTGTATGGTCTGAGCACCTTCTTCGCAGGATTCACTTAAGCGTTTTGCAGCGCGCCCGGTCGGTGCTGCCAATGCAACTTTTAGTTTTAACTTTTTGGCAATGTGGACAATTTCCCGCGTAACAGTTGTTTTACCCACACCCGGTCCACCGGTGATGATTGAAAAAGAGTAGATGAAACTGCGTTCAACGGCCAGGCGTTGTTGTTCATTTAGAATTTCCCAGTGATCGCTATGTGGAAGTACATCTGGTAATTTATCGAGGTACTTTACCGGAATGGAATGAATAATTTCAGCAAGTTTTGTTTCGGCTATATAGAGCTCTTTGGGATAATAAAATGGCTTGTTCACCAGCTTATCTTCCTTAATAATTGATCCTGCTTGAAGAGATGCAAGTATTCCCTGCCTGGCAACGGATTCATTTATCTCAAGAATCGAAATCGATTTTTCGAGCAGTACTTGTTCGCTGATACAGGAATGCCCTTCCTTATAGATGGTTTCATTTAAGGCATAGGCGATGCCTGCCTGCACCCGTAGCGGGGCATCTTTTTCCAGGCCAATATTCGTCGCAATTGCATCGGCAAATTTAAAACCGATTCCGCGTACCTCTGTGAGCTGAAACGGATTTTCCTGAATGACTTCAATGGCATCCTTGTCGAAATGTTTTTTTATACGCCGGCAATAGGCTGCACTTATACCCATACTCTGCAGATGTAGATCGATCTCCCGTTGTTCGCTATGTTCGGTCCAGGCTTTTTTTATGGCGACAATTTTATTTTTTCCTAGGCCGGGCACTTCAGATAAGCGTGATGAATAATTATCCAGAATCTTCAGGCTCTCTTTGCCAAATTTCTTTACGATGCGTTCAGCGGTTTTTGTACCTACCCCTGGCAGGATTCCACTGGCAAGGTATCGGGTGAGGCCTTCTTCGCTGCTGGGAAGCACGGCTTTAAACGATTCGATGACAAACTGCCGGCCATGCTCCTTATGCTGTTGCCACTTTCCATGCGCCTGGAAATCCTGGCCATCGTGCAGCAAAGCAATGGGTCCCACAACAGTGATAAGGATGCCTTTAGAATCGAAAGCACGCGCAACAACATAGCTGCTATCATCACTGGCATAGACAATATTTTTAATTGTCCCGTGCAAGTCCTGGTCTGTTAGCTGCTGGTCTAACTTTTCAGAGTTATCAAATGGTAACTGTACATCCCTCATAAATGACTTTGAAACATCCTGTTTTTTAGTGTTGTCATTCCACGTGATAAATGAAAATTGCCTCTTCGAATAAATTGAATAAACATTCATCTCGTGTGATTTATAAGGTTTCTCTATTTCTGATAATTTCAACTGGACGAATTGGAAAATGGTATAATATTTAGAGTTCGTAGTCTCAGTTTGATTTGCAGGCAAATTACCCGCAATAAGGACAAGAAGAATGATGGGAATAAATAATGAAAAAAGGAATTAATTATGTCTTGGTATGATGACAACTCTTTAAGTATTGGGAATTCACCTTTAGTTAAGATTAATAAAATGGCTGCCGGCCTTGGTGCTACAGTATTAGCAAAAGTAGAAGGGCGCAATCCAGCCTATTCTGTGAAGTGCCGTATTGGTGCAAACATGATCTGGGAGGCAGAAAAGAGTGGCGACTTGCAACCTGGTGGTCTAATCATTGAAGCGACTTCAGGAAATACCGGTGTCGCACTCGCATTTGTTGCAGCTGCCCGCGGTTACAAATTAACCATTACTATGCCCGATTCTATGAGTCTTGAACGCCGTAAAGTATTGACTGCCATGGGTGCAACTATTGAATTAACACCTGCTGCATTAGGTATGAAAGGTGCCGTTGCACGCGCAGAAG
>JABSQK010000754.1 GCA_013215875.1 Lentisphaeria bacterium | reverse complement strand
TGAGCTTCTTATCGACGACAAAGTTGTTGGCCTCTATACCCATGAACAATTACAAAACGGGGTTAATTTGGCGGGAAATACCAAAACCCCGCAACACCAACAGGCAGTCACCGCTATGCAGTACAGCAAAAAGCGTGCTCATAAAGCGAAACCCCTGCGTATTTTTGCGGCTTTGGAACACGATGTATTGCGCAAACAAGGAGTGGATCTCTCAGATATGAATGCGGTAAAAACCGCCATGGATGCAGCCATCGAAAAGGCGAAGAAAAAGAAATCCTGGCAACACGGATATTTTATCAAACTCTCCCAAGCGTACTATCGCCTGAAGCCTAAACAGAAAGAACTTGAAAAAGAACTGCTGCAAATGAACCAGAAACTATTTAAGCTCTGCCAGCCTGTAAAGCATCGTTACTTGCTGCGCCTGAAAAAATAGAATTGAAAATCAGGGTGATTCTGGTTCGAGTGATTGAGATTTTGCGTTGATTTCGTCAGACATGACGATAACGATGAGTCCGTGCTGTACCATGACGTAGAGCAGGTTTACGGTTAATGCACGTGCTTCATGAAAGCCTAAGAGGTGCTGTTTCTTTATTTCTAAGATCATCTTTTTTACCGTATCTCTTCCATTTACTTGCCGATAGAGTTGCAGCCCTAGGCCTCTGAGCTCATATATTTTCTCTTTACGTAGCTTCAAAAAGCTAGAGATTCCGCGATTTCCTCCGAGCATGCGATTTTCAATTTCGAGAAGCATTAGCTCATCGGTATCTTCAACAATCTTTATGTGCTCATTTCGAACTGGCACAACGGATAGCTGTTCTTCGATACTCGCTGGGGAAAAGTTTTTATTTTTTGAAAAAGAAAACATTGTCTGCTGACCATTCTTTGAATTTTCGTTTTGGGGCAATTTGCTCGACTGAATAAATTCGTTTTTCATCCGCATTGAAAAAGGCAGTAGCTTCCCCCCGCCACCATTTGGCAATGAGCTTATCAAGACCAAAGCGGCCACGGTCTTGAAATGAAGCGCGGACTGCGGGTTTATCATGAAAGTCGAATTCATCGATAGCATCCAATGTCATTTTTGAATCCACTAGAAATAGTCCATAAAATTGTTTCAATGTATGATCACGAAGATGTTCATCTGTTAGGCCCCAACGTCGGACGATGAGCCGATGATGCTTTTTTGTTTCATAATGAAAACTGACATTTGCAGGCTGTGCATCCACATGTTCCAATTGATACTCTTTCGGAATATAATGCGGTAGCCCAAAGGCAGACCAGTACCTGACATCGTCGTAATTTTCCTGAAACGATGCTAGCAGGTCGGGTAAGATAAGTTTCATGAACTTTTTGGACCATGATGGAAATACCCATTCAATAAGCGTTGAGTTAGATTCAATAAAGCGTCCCGCATAAAAAGGCAAATTTTCATGGCCGTAGCCAACTGTGAACCCAGAGAGCTCGGAAAAATGTAAGTCTTTAAAGTCTTTTTTTTCAGGACAATCATTATCCTCAAGATGACGCTGATAGACAGTATTCATAATGCGCTTTATATCCGGAACAGCTTTGACATTGCGCCAGTTGTATTGGGCAATGAAGCCTTCCGGGTTAGACAGCTCAATGCGGCCATCTTTCTGACGGCAGGTGTAGCCTGTGCATTCCCAATCTTCAGGTAATGTGAAGCGAGCGTAATGCCATGCCAGATCATGCTGAGCTAAAAAAGACATTCGATTAATTATCCAAAGTAAGTGATAAGTTAAATGACCTGAAGCTCAATTAATGTGCAGCTTCGTTTAAGCGCCTTCATCCAATCGATCCTGCATTGATATTCATATCCGCGACCTTTTGAATACGGTCAACCTGCCCCGCTTTGATCCAGACTATACGGTCTGAGATGGCCAGCATCTTGTGGTCATGAGTCGCACAAATTACGGTCACACCGAATTTGGTCGACAGATCTTTGAAGATATCGATGATTAATTCACCGGTGCGCAAATCCAGGTTTGCAGTAGGTTCGTCTGCCAGAATGATTGATGGATTATTTGCTAATGCACGGGCAATTGCGACGCGTTGCTGTTGGCCACCTGATAGCTTTAGAGGTGTATGGGTTAAGCGGTCACCCAATTCAACATAGCGCAGGATTTCTTCTGCACGTTCATTGGCTTCTTCTTGGGAGCGGCCAAGAAATGTTAATGGCAGAGAGACATTTTCCAGGGCGGTCAGGGACGGAATTAAGTTATAGCTCTGGAATACGTAGCCAATATGCTTGCAGCGGAAATACGATAGCTCGAGGGATTTGAGTTTTGGCAGGGATATACCACCGACGGAGATTTCACCATTTGATGGTTTATCCAGTGCCCCCATCATGTTGAACAAAGTGGATTTACCAGATCCTGATGGCCCCATAATGGAAAGGTATTCGCCTTGATAGATATCCAAATCAATTCCACGCAGTGCATATACGGGGTCATCGTGAGAGCCATATATTTTATCGACACCACGAACTGAAACTAAGATATCTTTGTCTTCCATAGTATTTCCTTAGCAGATTCAAATGACTATCATGTTTTTTTACTTAAATGCCAATAACTTTTCTATACTTTATTGAAACTTAATTATTCATCAGGAATAATTCATCCGATAATAAATCAACCATCTAATCATATATATAAGTCATTCACTTCCAAATTAAATAAGCAATTTTACTCAATGGTAGAATTAATTTCTTGCGCATTGATTTCCCAAAATTCGATACGATTTGAAGGCTAACTCCCGCTGTTCTTGGCAAGAATCATTTGCTTCAGTATCTTGAAGTAAATACGATGTATAACGCAAGGATTTTCGTGGGCAGTATTTCTGGCTGAGGACAGGCTAGCAGAGGTTGACAGAGCATGGATAACCAACTAGTTTATGAGCTTTTAATTCACCTATTATAGTGTTGGAACCCCACTTAGTATGTCAGACGAAAAAGATACAGAACCTATTGTCAGTGAAGGAGATAAGCTAAGAGCTTTTACCTTTAAGTCGCTGTCCTTTAGTCTATTTGCCATTATTTTCATAAATATTCTTGCGCCATTTAATGACAATGTAACCCGTATGACCTTGGCTGTCGGTAACCATTTTCCCGTTATTGGTATTCTGATACTGTTTGCCATGGCATTTTTCTGGAATGGAATATGGGAGAGACTGTGGAAACCACTGGTCCTAAATAGTAAAGAAATGACCGTTGTCATGGTGACCAGCTTTGCATCCTGTTGGGTACCGACATCTGGCTTATATCGATACTTCCTTAAATTTTTGATTATGCCCTGGTACTACGCACCAAATGAGTCCTTGTGGAAAAAATACGAGGTCATGAGCTATCTTCCGGAAAAACTATTTCCCCTTGGAAATGAACTGGGACAATCTCTCAATGACCTGGAAAAATTACATGGCCTGCCCCTAACTAAAGAAGGTGGGGATGCCATCGTCAACACTGTTTATGAGCATCCAATGTATAACGAAGTTTATCAGGGCTTTGTAAATGGTGACAATGCGCAGCAGATCGGTGATATGCCCTGGGCTGAATGGATGTCGGTATTTTCGTACTGGATCCCGATCATCATTGTATTTGGAATTTTGATTTCGGCCTTGTCTTTAATGGTTCATCGTCAATGGGCCCATCATGAGCAGCTGAGTTATCCATTGGCAACGGTCGCAGGTAAATTACTCGAACGTGATGAAACAAACTCGCGCAGTGTTTTATTTTCTGACAGACTATTTTGGGTTGGATTTTCCATCGTGTTCATTATTTATGTATTTCAGTATTTGGGAACTGCATATTCCTCAAGCTTTCCATATTTCAATTTTCATACGAATTTTAGATCCGCACTCTATCATGTATTTGATTCACTTAGTTTATCAGGTATTCATGGTATAGATCGAGGAAGCGTATATTTCACTGTAATTGGCTGTGCGTTTTTTACGGCGCCTGTCATTTCCTTAAGTTTGGGACTCTGCCAAATTGTACAAACATTTATCGGTGCTCAATGGTACAGCTTTACAGGTAGAGCGATGAATTCGTGGGGGTCTGGGTCATCGACTCAAATGGGC
>JABSQK010000753.1 GCA_013215875.1 Lentisphaeria bacterium | reverse complement strand
TCCTTAAGGAAGTGCCATTAGGCCTGCGACCTGGGCTAGCCTACTTTTAAAAGACTCAGAGATAGTGAAAGCAGTAACCCAATGATCGCGTTCTGAGACTCCGACCTACTTTTTCGATCCTGATTAAAAATTTTAAAAAGTAAGGATCTTAGTTCTAGTAAGCTAGCCCAGGTCGAAGGCCTGTGGGACAAGCAGTAACCCAATGATCGCGTTCGGAGACCCCGACCTACTTTTCGATCTTGATTAAATTTTAAAAAGTAAGGATCTTAGTCTAGCCTGAATAATTCATAAAAGTATCTACTGCAAGCGCGAATTACTGCAGTATCAGTCATTTAGAGCTGACGATGACTTTGAAGTGCCGCGGCACGCCTGCATCCATCTTACAACTCTAAACGCCTGCTACTATTGCACTTCACACTTTCGCTACGAGATTTATGAATTATCCAGGCTAGTAAGCTAGCACAGGTCGAAGGCCTGTGAGACAAGATAAATAAATATAAAAGCTACGAAGTAGCGCAGTAACCCAATGATCGCGTTCGGAGACCCCGACCTACTATAATAAATTAAAGAAGCCTTCTGGCTTAATCACTACTTGTATATGAAGCATCTTCATGGTAAATATAAAACCCAAACAGGATAGCTCTAAATGAAAAAACCAAATGTCATATATGTATTTGCCGATCAGTGGCGGGCCCAGGATATAAACTGTGCCGGTAACAAACAGATTATTTCTCCCAACATCGACAAGCTGGCCGCTGAAAGTATTTATTTTGAACATGCTGTCTCAAGCATGCCTTGTTGTTGCCCATATCGTGGGACATTGATGACTGGACAGTACCCCGTAACGCACGGGGTTTTTATCAATGATGTGCCGCTTGTCACTGAAGCGGAAACGCTTGCCGACGTTTTTAATACCGCGGGTTATCAAACCGCCTATGTTGGCAAATGGCATATCGACGGGCAGGGGCGTTCAAACTATATTCCGCCCGAACGCCGCCATGGATTCTATGACTACTGGAAAGTTTTGGAATGCACCCATGACTATAACGACTCTTTTTATTACGAAGGCGATAGTGATGAAAAGAAAGAATGGCCAGGCTATGATGCCATTGAACAAACCAAGGATTTTATTCAATACATAGAGAGTCTGAATAACGATCAGCCCTTTCTTGGCGTGCTCTCATGGGGGCCGCCGCATGCGCCGTACCTAACAGCACCACAAAAGTATCAAGATATGTATAATGCCGATGATATCATTCTACGTGACAATGTGCCGGATCATATTGCTGACGATGCCCGTATGAACCTTGCTGGTTACTACGCCCACATTACTGCGTTGGATGATTGTGTGGCGGACTTATTGGCTTGCTTGGAAAAAAAGGGCATTGCTAATAATACGATTTTTGTTTTAACTTCGGACCATGGCGACATGATGGGCTCTCACGGCCAATACAAAAAACAACGCCCCTTGGCGGAGTCTGTACGCGTACCGTTTATGCTGCGCTGGCCGGATAAATATGGTAGGGAAGGGCGTACGGTGAGCAGTATTATTGATAGCCCGGATATTATGCCGACCTTGCTTTCACTTTGCGATTTGCCGATTCCCGAAACAGTCCAAGGGTGTGATCGTAGCACGGTTTTGGGTGGTGAGGAAGATGATGCCGTCGCTTTTTACAATTGCCTCGTGCCTTTTGGCCAGTGGACGCGGGATATGAATGGCAAAGAATGTCGTGGCATATTGTCGAAGCGTTATACATACGTGGCCGACTTGGAGGGACCCTGGTTACTCTATGATAACGAAACGGACCCCTACCAAATGACCAACCTGATAAATCAGGAATCAGTCGGGGACATACAGCAAAAGATGGATCAGCAATTGCGCGAAAAGCTCATTGAACTTGGCGATGAATTTCGCGAGGCGGAATTCCATCTCGATGCATGGAATTACAGCTACGATAAAGAAACATTGACAGTTCCTTTTACGTATTAATTTGGATTATTAGAATGGAAAATGAACCAGAAGAAGAGTCTGGCAGTTCTTCAAAGAAGGCAAAACCCACGCGCATCGCCATTAAAGGCAATAAAAAAGCGCAACGAAAAAAGGCTAGACAGCGGCAAGAACGCTTTGATGAGCTGACGATCAGAGCGACCAAGCTTGGCATGAGTATTGTTGCCTGCCGTGTCATCTGGATAATGGGAACGATTTATATGATTCTAAATATAGTGATGTCATTTTCTATTGGTCTGGGGTTCGGCGCGGTTTTAATTGTTTCCTTGGTCATTATTGCGATTCTATTTATCTTTTTTGAACTGATACTGGCGAAAAACTTACTTGCTTTTAGACCATGGGCACGCACCCTGGGGATCATTGTTTTCGGACTTCTTAGCTTATTACTTATTTCAGCATTGGTAACGGTACCAGCCCTAATAGGATTATTGGACAGCAAAACAAAAGCGCTATTCAACGAAAAGAATAAAAAAGAACCTGAGAACGAGTTGTCGGATGAGACGGTTTAAGTCTGTTCCTTATACGAACTAATCATTTAGGCTTACAATGCTCTCTCCCTTCCTGCCAAATTTGCTGACGTGCTGTACGCGGTAATAGGCACGTAGCAAATGGGTGTCCTTGTCACTGAGTGCTTCCGGATGCAAACGATGAAGCTTGCGAAATTTAAGCGGTGATAATTTATAATTATTTTTAAAATTTCGCGAAAAATGGAATTGGCTTTCGTAGCCCAGAATGCTTGAAATGTGCTCAATGGATTCTGTTTCAGTCACCAAGATGTGAGCCCCCCAGTGTAAACGTAATTGTTCGCAAAAGCGCACCGGTGATTCACCGCATTCATGTTTAAAAATGCGTATTAGCTGTGGTTTTGAGATATTGGCAATGGCACATAAATCGGCAATGCTTGGTGGGCGAAAATGTCCATTTCCCCAGCGTTCACCCAGGGCATCGAGGCATTTTTCTATGACCCGGTGAAATGGGAAACTTGTAACGGATACATCCGTTTCGTGCACAAAGGTCGAAATCATGGTTGCCAGGCTCTGTTTCTGTAAGTCATTACGCAGGGGATTTCTACTATAGCTTAGGCCCAGGATATGGTCAAAAAGTGTATGCAAAACACCCTGCCGGCGCGAGCTCACCTGAACTGGCCAATTTTCTAAATCAGGAAGATCCTTTGGTATATAATTAAAATCCCAATGTATATAATCATGTACTGTCGTTTCTTTCTTATCCCAAAGCCACTTTTCACGGGTGCCAGGCAGGCTGCAGAGGATGGTTCCGGGCGAAATTGCATGAGATATACCCTCAACTTGCCACACAGCCGATCCCTGATTTACCCGAAAAAAGAGAAAATACTCATTTATTCGTGGGCCATAGGATGAGCCTTGGTCATATATTGCTGAACCTAAAGAACTAATCTCTTTTACACTGTCCATTGCACCACTGTAGCTGAAAATGTGTAGACATAAAGTCGAAATGATACTTTCATATATAAAAAAGACCCCTTGAGCCATTTGATTCAGACTGCAAAAGGCTATACTTGTGTACATAATTAACCTTATTAGGACACGAACATGGAAACGAGGAAAGCAGAAGTCGATTGGTTACGGGTACCGATAGATCCCGACCTTTTGAACAAATTGAATACCACGAGTAATTTCCGTGGCTTTCTTCAGGCTGGCACGCATTTGCTGCTTTGGGCTATTACTGCTTGCACTGCATGGTATGTCTGGTTTATCGAATCCTGGTGGTGGCTGGTACCTGCTTTACTGCTCAACGGTGTGATGCAGACCATGCTGGGCTCGGGTGTTCATGAACTGGTGCATGAGCGGGTCTTCTCATCGAAATTTTTGAATCGTTTCTTCCTCTTTGTTAACAGTTTCCTGTCGGGCTGGAATTACCCGTTTTTTATTCTCAGCCATAAGGACCATCACCGCTTCACACTTAATCAGCCTCATGACCTAGAAGTGGTGCAGCCCAATCCAGAGGATCTTGCCAAAGCAGTACCGGCGACAGGCTTTAAAAAATTCTGGAATAAATTTAAGATGTATTTTGGCTTTATTTTTAATATTTGGGGTATTAAGGGGCATTTTAAATTGCATTGGATCTTAGCCACGGGCAGCCATCCCAAGGATGGATCCAAAGTGGGTCTCTGGTCTGAAGTTTGGTGTGAAAAGCTCTTTTCGCGCTTTACTGATCAGGATAAAAAAGAGATCAGAAATTATAGCCGAATTTACTTAGCGGGTCATGCAATAATCATTATCGCCTCCCTCGCTACCGGCCAGTGGATGATTCCAATCATTGTTTGCCTGGGTAATTTTACTGGCGGCTGGGTTGGCTTTCTGACAGGTGGGCCACAGCACGCGGGCTTGCAGGATAATGTAAATGATTTTCGCCTGAGTTGCAGGACGTATACCTGCAATAAATTTTTCCAGTTTCTTTATTGGAACATGAACTACCATATCGAGCATCATATGTATGCCGCTGTGCCTTGTTACAACTTGCCCAAATTACATGAAGCAGTGAAGGAGTATCTGCCACCTTGTCACAATAATTTGATGGATACCTGGAGTGAAATTCGTGGAATTGAACAGAAGCAGAAGGACGATCCCCATTATCAGTTTGTCCAGGCTTTACCTGAACTGCAACCAGGCAATGAGCATCTCAAAGATAAAATTATCAAGCTCGAAGATAAGTCTGCTTTGGCCTATTTGGATCTTGCGCCAATCGAGATAACAGCCAGTGATGAAGAATTAAAAATCTGGGAATGCGAGATTTGCGGCTACATCTACGATGAAGAGTTGGGTGATGCCAACGAGGGTTTTGCTCCCGGTACACGCTGGTCGGATATTCCCGATGATTGGATTTGTCCGGATTGCGCCGTGAGCAAATCCGAATTTAAGATGATCGAACGCAGCCGCGTGCCAGCCTAATTTATAGGGACATCGTCCTTGAGAGCTGCGCTAGCGAACTACTTTAAGTTGCCTCCGGCGGTTCAAGCCCCTAGTGCTTGGTGAGCTGCAAGCGAACGAGCATGTAAGTATC
>JABSQK010000752.1 GCA_013215875.1 Lentisphaeria bacterium | reverse complement strand
CCTCGGTAGACAACATAAGTGCGGCCATGATGAAGAATTTTCTCTCCTGGGCTTTCCTTTGTTCCGGCCAGAACAGATCCCATCATTGTCGAGTTAGCACCCACAGCAAGCGCTTTAGGCACATCTCCTGAATATTTAATTCCACCATCCGCAATAATCGGTACGTCGCCCTTGGTGCCTTTGAAGACATTGTAAACGGCTGTTAATTGCGGTACTCCAACACCGCATACCACACGGGTTGTACAAATAGAACCTGGGCCAATACCCACTTTAATGGCATCCGCACCCGCTTTAACCAAGGCCACTGCGGCTTCGGTAGTGGCAATATTCCCTGCAATGATGTCAATCGCGTATTTTTTCTTTAACTCTTTAACCGTTTCGAGAACTCCCTTGCTATGCCCATGGGCTGTATCTACGACCAAAGCATCAACACCTGCATTGACCAATTTTTCTACACGCTCGTAATCATAGGGACCAATTGCCGCAGCCACGCGCAGCCGGTATTCATCATCGCGGTTGATTGAATCATCGTCACCAGATATAAGACTTGAAACATCATGGAAGCTATAAAGGCCGGCCAAACGGCCATCTGCATCAACTAATGGTAATTTTCCGATGCGTTCCTTGATCATAATTTTATGGGCTTCTTGTACGGAACAGGATACATCTGCAGAAATCAACTTTTTTGTCATGATCTCCTCTACTGCAACATTCGTATCACTGATAAATTTAAGATCTTTTGCAGTAAATATTCCGCATAATTTTGATTCTTCATCGACAATCGGGAATCCAGTAAAAATATAATTTTTTTCGGCTTTTATCTGGAGAATTTCATCGACTGTTAGTTTGGGCCCAAAAGTCACCGGATTATTAATTAAACCATTCAAATATCCCTTCACCATGCGGACTTCAGCTGCCTGTTTATCGGGATTGAGGTTTTTATGTATCACGCCAATACCACCTTCCATGGCCATAGACGTCGCCATTGCATGTTCCGTCACTGTGTCCATAGCAGCACTGACAAACGGCACTTTCAACTGTATGTTCTTACTAAACAGAGATGCAGTTGAGGCTTCTTCAGGCAGGAAATCAGCATATCTGGTACATAGAGTCACGTCATCGAAGGTGAGTCCTTCACTAGGGAATAACGACATAAATTCATCGAGATGATTCACAATAAAATCCTTCTACAGGCAAGCTTGCCCAAGTCTGTTAAATGTTAACTATCCATTGAGCACTTAAACTTAAGTTTACAATAAAAATATACAAGAAGTTTATTAATTTAAATAGTACAATTTTGCATAATTTAGATTAGGGTATAGCTATGGATTATACAATCGAGCACAGCTCATTTAGTAATTTTTACGACGTAATGGGCATAACAGTTAATTGTACCTTTAAGCAATTGAAGCAAGCATATCATAGACGTGCAAAAGAGTGCCATCCGGATAAATTCAATGGCAACCGGGTAAAAGAACGGGAGTTCCGGGTGCTTGTGCAGGCATTCGATATTTTATCTTGTCCTGAAAAACGTCGGGCATACAATGCCTATTTAAGAACAGAAAAAAAATACAGTTTTAATTATCATGAGCAAGCCGGCTCGATAATGGACAGTATTGCGGATGATATTCTGGAAGAATTGATCGTCGGCAATCACATTCCCACCGATACAAATCTCCAGCGATTGCTGCAGGACCTTGAACATTCAAAAAATTTCATTCGTTTCCGAGAAGGGAAAAATGCCTTTACGACAAAAGAGTATCCATTGGCCTTGGGCTTATTTAAACGGTCCGTTAAATGCAGCCCAAATAATATTCTCTACCACTATTACCTTGCACAGACGGCTGAAAAGTTGCGAAAGTGGTCGCTTGCCAAACGCCATTACAAATTATGCATCCGCATAGGATCTTTGCGTGAACCCCCTCAAAAGCTTGCAAATATACATAATAAGCTCGAAACAGTAAATCAACGGCGCGGTGGTGTAATTGGCATGATTTCGAAAGCACTGGCTCCACCTGAATATACCAGTCTTGAAACCGAAAAAGACATGATAGAGACGAGTTCACTTATTATGGCCAGGTACCTTGAAGGTTCAGACAAAAAGAAAACGAGCAACAAGCAACTTCCCCCTGGTAAATGATTATGCCAGGAGCCTGTCGGACTCCTAGCCACCCTTAAAGTTCAATTTGTCCGGAATACTATTTGTCTGGTCTTCTTTGTTAAATAATGACCCGGCTATGGGAATGTGGATACTGGTGAAATAAGCACCCATTGCGCCAAGAAGAAATTCCTGTTGAAATTCAAAAAAATCGGGGTCAAAACCATGTTGTTTACCCGTATGACCCTCAATATGTATAAATAAGTGCCGCGGGTATTCAAAGAACGTGTCATTCGCTTCTTTCAAGAAACCGAACACTTTATTTGCAGCGCTCTCAAATGTATCGTCTTCGGTAAGTGAAATTTTTATTGCCAGCTCATTTTCTCCGTCAGCGACACTAATTCCGTCCGATTCGGGTTCGTCTATCTTATAGGCCATTTTTTCTCTCAATCGACTTTATTAATTGATATGTCTTAGTAGATCTATTATCATCTAAATACTCTAAGGCTTTATGTAAATCGGCCATAAAATCAATATCAAATGTTTTTTCAAGTTCATAAAAATGTGCGTTCGTCTTAAGAATCGAATCCCGCGTCGTTTGGAAAACAGTATCGCTGCCCCACTCACTCGTGGAAAAAAGCTCGTAATAATGACGCATACCGATTAGAACATATCCGCCATCATCAGCTTCCCGTAAAATGACATCCTCTGTTTCCAGTCTGGAAAATGCATCTTCCAAAATATGTTTTTCATGAGTGACGCAATCCGAGCCAATTATGATGACTCTGTTTTCTTCTTTCAGCAGGGTCTTAAATGTGTGTGCCATTCGTTCACCGAGGTCCTTGCCCTCTTGTGTATAAAAAAGCATCTCATCGGGAAAATCCATATTATAATCTGCGACTTTAGTATTCGGTGGCGACCATAACTGCACGGTAATATTATCCAGTGATTCAGTTATTGTGAGTATATCCTGGAGCATTGCTCTGGCAATTTCTGCGGCCATGTCATTGCCAATATCCTGTGCAAGACGAGTTTTGCTTTTTCCGGCCACCGGTGCCTTGGCATATAGACATAAAATATTCATCCCAAATCGTCCGCTATCTTTCTAAAATTCTCAACCGAGATATCTTCAGCACGCAGATCCAGAGATAAGTCCAGTTTTTCAAAACTGCTGACTAATTGATCCGCATCAAAACAGCTTGATAATAGTTTTAATGCTTTTTTTCTGCGCTGCCCGAATGCAATGGATAATACGGTGCCAAGCCTCTTCCAAAGATCATCTGCAAACACCTGACCGTTTGATTGCATGTTTAAAAGTGCTGAATCAACCTCTGGTTTTGGGTAAAATACATTGGGTGAAACCTTCTGGACTATTTTGCAATTATACAGGCTTTGTACTTTTACAGATAAACCTGAATATTTTTTTGAGCCTGGATTCGCCACCAGCCGATCAGCCATTTCTTTTTGCAAAAGAAAAGTCATCGATTGAGGTTTGTTTTTAAGGTCAAGTAACTTTGCAATAATAATCGTTGAGACTGCATAAGGAAGATTTGCGATACAGGTCCATTGCCGTTCTTTCACGAGCGCGTCAAAATCAAACCGGGCAGCATCTGCCTGGATAACTGTTAATTCCCTGTCTTTATACTTCTCTGTTAGGTAGTCCGCCAGGCGAAGGTCATATTCAATGATATAATCACAGCTGGCGTCTTTTATGAGGTAATCTGTTAAAGCACCCGTACCCGGGCCAATTTCTATAATTAAACCCCGACTGTCTTTGAGGGCATGATTGGCAATTAACTGGAGCGTATTCTGGTCATATAGAAAGTTTTGCCCCAGTTTTTTACTGGGAAACAGATCGAGTGAATCGAGGAGTTTTCTTAAATCTGAAATAGTCAATTTTACTCACAAAACTTTAATGAAAGCACTGCGTCTCAATAAAGCGACGAATTTTTTAAAGCGC
Source organism: Lentisphaeria bacterium (assembly GCA_013215875.1). GTDB lineage: Bacteria > Verrucomicrobiota > Lentisphaeria > JABSQK01 > JABSQK01 > JABSQK01. Next base: position 6,874 of record JABSQK010000752.1, on the reverse strand, counting down.
CGCTCTTTTTCTTTTTTGGACAGTTCTTTCTCTATCACTGTTTTTATATCCTCAAATTTTGCAAAGCTTCCCCCACTAATTGCGACTAATTTAAGCCAGTAGCTTTTCGGCGATAGTTTAATTTCCGATGATATATCGCCTACTTTGGCGCTCTCTAAAAATGATTTAAACAACTTATTTACATCCGCTTTGGCATACCACATAGATTTAGATTCCGGATTGTATTCCTTCAGTAATGCATCATATGATTCTTTATTCAAAGTTGTAGTTATCGCTTTAATTTTTTCTGCATCTTCAGCGTTAAGGATTGCCAGTTTATATTTTTGTGGCAATTTATATTTACTGTTTCTGTGTTCGAGATAATAGTCGACCACATCTTGTGCGGGAACTTTTATGCGCTTATACAATTTTTGATTCACATAACTTTTTACTGCCATATCTTTTTTTATAAACCTGCGATATTCGCTTATTGAAAGCCCCATTTTTTGATACAAAGCCTCCGCAAATTTACCACTATCGCCTTTTGAAATTCGGTTCATTTCCTCTGACAATCTTTCATCGATTATACTGTCCGGTAGATTATAGCCGTCCGATAAAAATTTTGCATATATTAATTCTTTATTTATGAGCTCCTCAAATGCGGTCTGGTCCATTTGTACAAACATTTTCTGCAGGGCCAACTTTTCACTTGGGCTAATAAAGCCTTTGCTGGAATATTGTTTTTGAATTTGCATTTTGCGGTATGAAGTAAAGGAATTTATATCGAAGTTGGTAATGACATTTCCATTCACAACTGCCAGAATTTTAATGGTGACAATGTTGTTTTGGGCAAAGAGAGAGCCAACACAAATAACAAAGGTAAAAAGGGCATGCTTCATGCTGCTCCTTTTCCTTTCTTTTTTTCCTTCTTCTTGATAATTTCAGGTTCTGAAAGACCATTCACCACATCTGCATTAATGATACATTCACCAATGTCATCCCGCGATGGAATTTCAAACATAATATTTGTCATTATATGTTCAATAATTGAACGAAGCCCGCGCGCGCCAGTACCACGGACGATGGCTTTTTGGGCTAATGCAGTCAGGGCATCATCTGTAAATGACAGCTTTACATCTTCCATATAAAATAATTCCTGGTATTGTTTTATCAGGGCATTTTTCGTAGTGGTCAAAACTTCGATCAACTGTTCTTCATTTAACTCAGCCAAGACAGTGGTTACTGGCAAACGTCCAACAAATTCAGGGATGAGACCAAATTTCAATAAATCTTCAGGTTCAACTTCATCGAGAATTGCAGCATCGCCCTCTTCATAGTACTTGTCCAGTGTATCACTTTTAAAGCCAAGTACCCGTTTGCCAATGCGTCGGTGAACAATCTTATCCAATCCAACAAATGCACCTGCACAAATAAACAGGATATTTTTTGTGTCCATCTGTAGATATTCCTGCTGGGGATGTTTACGACCACCCTTGGGTGGAATATTTGCGACAGTCCCTTCAAGTATTTTCAGCAAAGCCTGCTGTACACCTTCCCCGGAAACATCGCGGGTAATGGATACATTTTCTGTTTTTCGAGAAATTTTATCGATCTCATCGACATATATAATGCCAATCTGAGCACGTTCTATATCATAGTCGGCAGATTGCACTAAACGCAAAAGTATATTTTCTACATCTTCTCCCACATAGCCTGCTTCAGTCAGTGTGGTTGAATCCGCAATCGCAAAAGGAACATCCAGTAATCTTGCCAGAGTTCTAGCCAAAAGCGTTTTTCCAGAGCCCGTTGGACCCATCAATAAAACATTGCTCTTATCTATCTCTACATCAGAATCATTTTTTCCATGTTCCCGCATGTACTGCAAACGTTTATAGTGATTATGGACGGCAACAGACAGGACCTTTTTTACTCGCTCCTGGCCCACGACATAATTATCAAGAACATTTTTTATTTCTTTGGGTTTTGGTACTTCCAGGAAGGGTATGGTGGTCGCTTCTTCAATCGTTTCACCATCACCATTTTCTCCCACCATATTATTGCAGAGTTTTATACAATCTGCACAAATATAAATTCCAGAGGGGCTGGAGATCATTTGTGGTGCTTCGTTACGATTGCGACCGCAAAATGAACAATAAACGTCGTTTTTCTTTTTTGCCATTATTTCTTACTGTTATCGAGGACCTCATCTACAATGCCATATTTCACCGCATCAGCAGGTTCCATAAAATGATCCCTGTTTGTATCCTCTTCAATCTTTTTCAATTTTTGTCCAGTTAGTTCGGCTAAAATTTCATTGAGCTTTGCACGGTTACGCATGATCTCGGCAGCCTGTAGTTTGATATCGGCAGCAGTTCCCTGTGTTCCGCCTTGCGGTTGATGAATCATGATACGTGCATTTGGCAATGATAAACGCTTTCCTTTTGTACCCGCAGCCAGTAGAATCGCGGCCATGCTTGAAGCCTGTCCGACGCAGACAGTTTGAATGTCGCAGCTGAGCATTTGCATGGTATCAAAAATTGCTAGGCCTGCAGTAACACTACCACCAGGGCTATTTACATAGAACTGAATATCTTTGTTCGGGTCAACTGACTGTAAATATAGAAATTCGCCAATTTTCAAGGTGGCGATCTGGTCATTTATTTCTGTTCCTAAAATTACTATCCGGTCTTTTAAGAGGCGTGAAAATAAATCAAAAGAAACACGACCTCCAGCTTCTTCTTCTACCACACTTGGCGTATACCATGCCATAAAAATTATCCTTTATATTATGATTCCGAATCGTCAGATTCTGTTTCATTTTCAATTTCTGTAATATCACCTAACTTAGCAATTTTACCAAAGACTTTAGTACGAATTTGGTCAAAAGCCATTGATTCTGCAATTGCCATAGTATTATACTGCTGGTTGAACTGCTGATCACTTAAACCACTGTAGCGCTTAAACATTTCGATTTTAGTCTGCAACTCCTCAGGATCTATCTGAATATCTTCTTTTTTAGCAATTGCCTCTATCACATAACGCATGCGTAATTGCTTGCATGCATCTTCGGCAGCTTTTGCCTCCAGTTTTTCACGTGTTTCATCATCCAGGTCATGATTATGGTCGCAAGCTTCTCCTGCTGCATGATCGTGGTCCTTATGTTGCTCCGCCTCATGCTCATGAATTAACTGATGCAAAACACGCGCTTTCTCAGAGTCCAACTGATTTGGCGGCAATACAAATGATAATTTTGCCGCGAGCACTTCTTCAATCTGCTCATTCATCGGGCCCATTTGGGTCTGATCATGCTGGGTCTGCATCTGCTCTTGGATCTTTGTTTTCATATCATCCAGATTTTCAGCACCCATTTCCTTAGCCAAATCATCATTTACTTCGGGAATCGATTTCCCATGCACTTCCATAATATTAAATTTGTATTGAATCGTTTTATCTGCCAGAAATGCTTCATAATGATCCGCAGGAAATGTAATTTCGAGTTCACATTCGTCATTTGCAGCTCTGCCAGTTAGTCCTTCGGTGATGCCTGGCATCATTTCCGGGTCGCGTAAAATTGCCCAGGTTTCATCTGTATTTAATGAGCGTTGTGCTGCTTCGGGAATTTCCTCTTCGCATTCAAAATTGGAGCTATAGGATATTTTGACCATATCGCCAGGTTCTGCGGCACGTTCAACCACGGCATAAGAGGCGCGTTGTTCAGCAAGCTCGGCTATATAGCTATCAATTTTATCCTGGCCAATATCAGCTTTTACTTGATTCAGTTTAAACCCTGAGTAGTCCGGAATATCAAAATCCGGCTGCACATCAAATTCTACAGAGAAACCAAAGGGAGATCCTTCTAAGATATCGCCTTCTTTTCCCTCAACAAAACTCGGATAGGTCACAGGACTTAAATCTTTACTATCGATAGCGGGCTGTAAATGCTCTTTAAGAAGATTTTGCTTTGCTTCACTTTTAATCTTATCGCCAAAACGCTTCTCAATCAGTTTTCTGGGCACCTTTCCAGGTCTGAAACCAGGAAATTTTGCTTGCTTATTTATCTCATTGAAAACTTTTTTAATAGCAGAATTTACCAAGTTATCTGGGATAGTTACATCTACAACATAGTGGCAGGGCTCAGAATTCGTAACAACAACGTCAATATCACTCATATAGTCAACTCTTATAACGGGTTATAAATTAGTATAAAACTGGATAAAATAGAGATTTATCCAGATACAGAAACGCAAATATAGGTATTTCCAAGTTGAATTCAACTGAGGAAAGTTCTTTTAAATCACCAGTGGTATTCTTGGAATTTAAGTTCAAATTAGAGGAAATGGACGCCGTTTAAATTGGAGTAAATTGTGCATAAATTAATTAAAGAAATCATTAAAAGTTCAGAGCTTGAAAATCAACTCACCGCGAAGGGATGGTTGCGAACACGACGAGACTCAAAAGGTGGCTTCTCATTCCTTGAATTAAATGATGGATCCTGCTTTGAGTCGCTACAGGTTATTGCTCCGGACAGCCTCGAAAACTACCAAACTGAGATCTTAAACTTGCACCCGGGTAGCTCATTGGCTGTGAGCGGGCAATTAAAAAAATCACCCGGAGGCGAGCAATCGATTGAATTGCATGCGGAAAAAATCGAGGTTTATGGATTTAGTGACATTGCTGAATACCCCTTGCAAAAAAAGCGTATCTCTTTTGAAAAGCTTCGTGAATTGGCGCATTTACGGGCGCGCACAAATACCTTTGGAGCCGTTACCCGGGTGCGAAATTGCCTGAGTGCGGCAACACACCGTTTTTTCCAGGAACGAAGCTTCTATTATCTCAATACCCCGATCATCACCGCAAATGATTGTGAAGGCGCTGGAGAGATGTTTCAAGTAAGCACCCTCGATTTGAGTAAAATTAAAGGCGACGTTGATTATTCACACGATTTTTTCAAACGCCGTGCCGGTCTAACTGTGAGTGGGCAGCTGTCTGCAGAAACATATGCTTGTGCACTGGGACGAGTCTATACCTTTGGACCCACTTTTAGGGCAGAAAATTCACATACAAGCAGGCATTTATCTGAATTCTGGATGATAGAACCAGAAATGGCATTTGCCGACCTAGATGATGATGCGCAACTGGCAACAGAGTATCTAAAATACCTTATTACTGCATTACTTAATGAGTGCCCAAAAGATATGGAATTTTTCGACAATCGTATAAAAAAAGGAATCATTGGCGAACTAAGTAAACTGGTCGATGCAGATTTTCAAAAAATCACGTATACTGAAGCAGTCGATATATTAGAAAAGTCTAACGAAAAATTTGAATTCGATGTCTCTTGGGGGATTGATCTGCAGTCCGAACATGAGCGTTATTTAACAGAGAAAAAATTTAATACACCCGTTATCGTAACAGATTATCCTAAAGAGATCAAAGCATTCTATATGCGAATGAATGATGATAATAAAACAGTAAGAGCCATGGATGTGCTGTGCCCTGGAATCGGCGAGATAATTGGTGGTAGCCAACGTGAAGAACGCCTGGATAAATTGGAAGAGCGCATTCTATCTATGGGCATGGATCTCGCTGATTATTGGTGGTATTTAGATTTGCGAAAATACGGTACCGTGCCACATGCGGGCTTTGGCCTAGGATTTGAGCGAATGGTGCAATTTTGCACGGGAATGGAAAATATACGTGATGTTATCCCATTCCCGCGTACACCGGGACACGCTGAGTTCTAAATTAAATACCAGGACGGTTCGGAACTTGCATGCCAGGATGGTCTGGCATTCCCGGCGGCATTCCTTTTCGAGGCTTTGCTCCTGGACGTGTGGGTATACCCATATCCTGGTCAGTGGGTTTTCGTCGCTTGGGAGCTGCTTTCTCTTGCAATTTTTTCCATTTCCTATAAATTTTAGAACTATACTTTTTCACAACCACGATTTCATCACCTTTTTTCAGGGTTGCCTTACCATTTGTATATGAAAATTTCCAAACTTCAGTTCTACCATCCCACTTAAGCCTTAAGGAATCCCCGCTCTCAAGTACCTTATACTTTTTTTCAGGATAGAATTTCAATGTATAAGTAGCATCATCATCATCAACTGCCAGTTTCTGACGTTTTTCAAGCTTCCTTTTCACATCTCCATCAGATATAATGGCAGTATAAAAATCTTCTTTAAACTCCACACCGCCCTTTTTAACAACTTTGCGCTCATGTATGACATCTTTTAAATTCCAGTCGCTGTTTCCAATCCGTTTGCCAATTTTAACATAATAGCTCTTTTTTTTATTCTTCACTGTAACTTTAAACTCAGATGACCATGTTTTTTTATCTTCTGGATTATCTCGAGTTACACTCCATAACATGATTGGAAATGACTTCTTATTTATCTTATATAGCCTAACGAGAGAAACCAAAGGCATAACACTAGGGTCTTCTGAGTCTTCAGGGTCTTCAGGACCTTCAGGACCTTCAGGACCTTCAGGGTCTTCAGGATCTTCAGGATTCTTAGATCCTTTCATTTCTCCGATATCATCATTAAAGGGCTGAAAAGGGCTCCTTACCGTACCAAAATGCAACCAATATGGACCACCATCCAACTGCTTTACATACAAGGGAGGATCATAAAGGGTCCCCTCTCCTATTTCATTATAATAGTCCTGCATATAATCCGGCAAACTTCGTGGGGCTTTCCTGCTCAAGATTCCTTTGTAGATACGCTTATCACCTTCAGAGGCAAATTCACCCCATGGACCAAGCGTAAACGCAGGTTTCCATAACTTATCATTATCTACAGCAACTTCAGCAGCAAATTTTGATGAATCAAATTTAACGACATTCTTATTGCCCCTGACTACTGGCGGCAATCGGGTTATTTTTTTGAGACGT
>JABSQK010000751.1 GCA_013215875.1 Lentisphaeria bacterium | reverse complement strand
TCTGAAACTAAAGTGTGTGGGATGATAAACTACGATAAATTTTATGAATCCATATCGGATACATTTATGCGACCCTGGCTCGAAACGATTCCGGATATCGTCGCTAAAAAACTCTACCGGGATAAGCACGGCAACTTCGATAAGTGGCTGAAACTGATTGACGATTTGCCCGATGTGGAAATTTCTAAGCTAGATCTAACGGGTGGTACTTTAGTTATTGGCGATAGTAGTGACCTGACGGATTCACAAAAAGAGCAATTTACAGAGGTCCTCAAAGAGCTGATGCCATGGCGTAAAGGACCATTTGAGTTCTTCGGAATAAATGTCGATACGGAATGGCGCTCGGATCTAAAATGGCAGCGTCTGAGTCATTATATTCAACCTTTAAAAGACCGTGTAGTTTTAGATGTGGGTTGTAGTAATGGTTATTACTGTTGGCGCATGGCAGTCGAGGGCGCTGCAAAAGTTGTCGGCATAGATCCCTATATTCTTTATGTGATGCAATATCATTTGATCAATAAATATCTAAAACAGGATCCGGTGACCGTACTGCCGCTTGCGATCGAAGATCTTCCCGAAAGCGGCCAATTTGATACGGTATTTTCCATGGGTGTTTTGTATCACCAGCGCAGTCCATTTGACCATTTCTTGAAATTAAAAAAGTTTCTCCGTCCTGGTGGTGAGCTTGTTCTTGAGACTCTGATTATAGAAGGCGATGAGATGGACCGTGTGCTGGTGCCTGAAGGCCGCTATGCAATGATGCGCAATGTCTGGTGTATTCCGACGGTAAATACTTTGATACACTGGTTGAAAAAAACGGGATTTACGAATATGACTGTGGTGGATGTGACAGCGACGACCAGTGAGGAACAACGACGAACTGAGTGGATGGACTTTCAATCCTTTGAGAGTTTTTTAGACCCCGATGATTCATCAAAAACCATCGAAGGATATCCGGCACCGATACGTGCAGTGATTACAGCTACTTCGTAAATTCAATATTAAGATGGATGGGCTGCTTGCCTTTTTTAGTCTCTTTTGCTTTGAATTTTAACTCACCACGTTGTTTCTTGAGGATAAAGCCGCATTCGCTTAGCATATCGACGAGAATTTGAACATCTGCTTCAGTGCTTTCAATGCGAACGATAGCCATGTAGCTTGCTTCGCGTTTAAGCTGGTCAAGAATGAGGCGGCTGTCGGCAAAGACATACTTCATGATTTCAAGTGCATCATTTGGTTTGGCTATCCATACGTGCTCGAGTTTAATCGCATCTTTTATTTGTATGTCGCGTAATCGTTTCAGCTCTTCAGGAAAAATACCGTAAGAAATAATTTTGCTATTTTCAAGTTTTAGACCCGCCGCTTTAAACTCATTTCTCTTTTTAACAATATTGGGAGAAATTATTTGTACGATTGCCGGTGGTCCTGAAACACGCTTTTGAGCTTTATCGTCATCTGGTTCTATAAGATCTTTTGGGACCGGGCTTGCGGAGGTTCGTTTATTTACCTGAAGCACAATGACGATCATTAAAATTATTATGG
>JABSQK010000750.1 GCA_013215875.1 Lentisphaeria bacterium | reverse complement strand
TTTTGGATTAGGGATCATGTAACAATGAAAAATGTATTGTTTGAAAATATAAAATGCGGTAGTGACTTAGAGTTTAAAGTCGGAGCATGTTTAGATAATGTGAAAATTACAGGAAAAAAAACAAAGGAATTAATTTGCCGAAAAATATTTCCAGAAGATATATATTACGAAAGACCCGAAATAGATGTTCACTTTGACATCTCAGAATTTGATGGATGGGTTGAAATATATGGTATTCCTGCGAGTAAAGTAATAACACATCCTGACAAACAATACAAATTTTTTCCAGAGGAATTCAAGAAAATCGACTTAGAAAAGAGTTCATTCTCACACAATTGGAAAAGAGAACTTGAAGATTTTGAATGTGAAAGTGGCGTTTTTAATATTCAAGATGAGCAAAGGGAAGATATTAATAAGCTTCGGGAAATGGGCCTAAATATATAAAGATAGGACGAAATAGAAGCCGACGGAAGAATTAAATGAAAAATACAGATGTTACATTAAAGCGTGATGATAATAGATTTATCTGGGAAACGGTCAATTCAGAAATTATAGATGAACTTACAGTGGCGGATTCTGATTCAGGCTGTGGTATCGAAGAGCATGTCTTATCAGCATCAGGTGAATGGATTGCAACATCACGATTGTCTGGTCAAGGAGAATGGGGCTACGATCTTCTTAAAGCTGTTCCACTTGAGCGACAAGCTGGAATTGAAGAGAGGTATGGATACATGCTGGATATTCCTGTTTTTTCAAAAGATGAATCATTCTTACTGGGAGGATATGGAGATGCTTGGATTGGTGGGTGGTGGTCGCATCCTGATGACGACTTTTTTGAAGATCCAGCTCGGGGTGGAGAAATAAATTTCGGATGGCTATTCAAGCATCATTTACCAACACATAAGCTGTCGTTGGTTGAATTGAGAATGGATTTGCCCCAGGGATGGATACCCACTGACCCTGATCACGAAATATGGTATGGGCCACGAAATATCATACCAACCGATACTGGTGTAAGTATGACACTCTCAGGTGGAATACCTTTTGAAATTGAAACGCTTGAGGAGAGTATAATTATAGTACCTACGCCACATCCTGATGGCTTTCGAATTCTAAATTGAAAAAGGATATTAGAATGATTAATAAATCGGATTTTGATTCAAATAATTTCAAGTTGATAAAGGCTTTTGCAGAAGCAAATGACCCTAATATTGATTTAGGTGAAGGTACTACACCATTATGCATTGCTGCTTTTAATGGAAAGGTGAGAACAGTTAAATGTTTAATTGCCAATGGTGCGAATACAGAGTTTACATCTGAGGATGGCTGGACACCTCTAATATGTGCAGCAAATGATTGCCATGTAGGTGTGATCGAATATTTACTTTCTGTAGGGGCAGATATAAATGCTAAAGATAATCGAGGTCGTACCGCACTACATCATCTGTGTTATAGCCACAGAAGACGGAATATTGAGGCAATTCAATTGCTCATTGGAGCTGGAATAAATAAAGAAGCCAGAGATTTAGAAGAGATTCAAGCATTTGAGTGTGCAATTAAAAACCACAGGTGGATTTGCAACTATAATGAATTTTTAAGTTTAATAATACCAGAGAATATTAAACAGACCTCAGCAAATTTCGATATGGATTTATTGAAAAAACTACTTGATAAGATTGCTTCACATTGTGAAATTACGACTGATAAAATAAGTGATATTATGGCTTTTGTTCAATCTATCCCACATGAGGATACAGATAAATACAGTACTGAGATCACTTTTAATGGGGTGAGGGATAAACTTGTATTACTGATATTTATGGACGACATTGATTCCCCAGATGTTGAGTTTTTCGGTGGTAAGGAATTTATTATTTGGTTAAGATCAGCACATAATCAGCTTTGTGAAGAACTTGGAATCTAAATGAAATTAAAGCACAGAACAATAAAATTGAACACGCTCATTTTAGACGTTCTAATATTATGAAAATGAAGCAATACATTAAAATTACACGTTGTCCTTATGAAGAACCCCATCATTTGAATCTAATCATTGAAGCTTCGAGTGGAACTTCTAAGGGGCAGTTAGAATACTACTGCAATGCTACTGATCTAAAGGATATTAGTTATGGAATTTCACAATTCTTAGATGAAAATTTAGATGAATATAAATATGAGATAGGATCAGAAGATCCAGAGAAACGTTTTGCTCATTACCTAAAAATCAGAATCTATAAACATGACTT
>JABSQK010000075.1 GCA_013215875.1 Lentisphaeria bacterium | reverse complement strand
ATTTCCAACTCCAGGAATAAGGATTGCCTCGTTTAGTGGTAATCCTTTGTTAAGTTCCAATCGCCACCCATCTTCAAGCATATCACCATCTGAATGGGTATGAATTTCTACTCCGGGATCTGCAGCATTCATGATGACTGAAATTGTTAATGTTTTTCCATTGCTATAGCGGTATGTGCTTTTTGTCTTTACTTGTATAGGTCCCTGTTGAATAAGTTGAGTCTGATAGTGTGTTATTTTTATTTCTCCGTAAAGTGAACTTCCACCAATACGTTTTCCATCAGCAGTTATGAGATGAGATAATGGGCCTGGGACAGTATGTGCATCAGCAGGTTTTGGGAATTCGGCTTTGCCAAGTTTAACGACGACTGTACTTTTGCCGTTTGAAATCGATGTGAGTGAGTTTGTTGTTTTGACGGTTAATTGTGATGCTGTTTTTTCCCCCGCCTTGATGGCATTTGAAAAACGAAACGTATAGGTATGATTGGTACGCGGTTTTAAATCCGTGACGATGAAAGACAGTATGGCCTTTTTAATACCTTTTTTATCAGGCCAAGATTCAAGAGGTTCTACTTGAAATGGAATAGCCTTTCCTTGATAGATCAATTCACCTGAACCCATGACATACTGCTTCTGCTTAAATGCAAGAGGGTAAGTTACAGGTTCATTTGTCCACTGTTTATTGAGTAGCTCTTTGAGTACGATCTGGCGTTGGCCAGCAATAACGGCAATTGATAATAAAAATAAAGTAATATAACTTACCGGCTTCATCTTCTTCTCTCCTGTTTAATTGTGAATGCCTAAAACTATGATAGGGTTTGGCCTTTTTACAAGAGGTGTGATTGTTGAAATCACCACCATCGTGCTCTATACTGATACGTATTAAATAACCTATAATAAATGGAGTGACGATTAGGGCGTACAGGCATTGATGTGAGTGTATCAAAACTGTGTGTGAGTACCGTGTGTCAGTGAGTGAAGCCAACGATTTCCCTCATTCCCCTTTTATTTATCCCGCGGATACGGGACACCCAGCTTTTACACTCCCTTTTACACCCGCTTCAAGAAACCGTAGGTTTCCTCCAAGCTTCTACACCTGCTTTTACACCCACTTTCCGAAACCGAAGGTTTCTAAGACACACAACCAACTACACGCCCCACGGCGGTTCCACAGAATCCAAATAATACCCCACCTTGTCCCCCGATTCTCTCTGGACCGTGGCATCACTGACATAGTGATATTGAATCGCGCGGCGACGTCCATCGGAATAATTGTGGTCGGTATAATGGTAGGTGAGTGAATTAAAAATCAGACCCGTTCCCGCTTTCATGGGGAGTTTCAGGACCTGATCTTCCACAGGCACGATTCTATCATCCGGCAGTTGCCAACCCGTGTCCCCTTGGACATGCTCCTTCAATCCCAATTTGTGTGATCCTGGTACAACCTGCATGCAGCCATTTTCCAATGTCGCATCGTCCAGCGCAATCCAGATGCCAATCACCTCAGTCTTCGGCTCAACCGCAAAGTAGGCCACATCCTGGTGCCACTCCTTGGCGACACCGATGAGAGGTGGTTTTACCAAGGCCAAACTTTGAAACATCCTAGAACCTGAGCCGAGAATTTCATCGGCAATCTCCCGTATGCGTGACTGGGTAACTTGTTTCCAGAAAAACGTGTCACGTTCGGCGAAACATTGAAACTTTCGTATGCCAAGTTCTTTCTCGTCCAGGGATTTGCCAACCAGCGAAAAAGCCTCTTCAAAAGCAACAATCATTCCCGGGTCCGGATGAACCCCATTATCATCAGCCTCTTCAATCAGGCGGCGCAGATTCATCCGCGTATCATCAACCTCAGATGGGGTCAAAAGATCTTCAATAACCATATAGCCGTCGGCATCATAACGGTCCATTTCTTCAGAACTTATAGTTGTACTCATGCGTCTTTCCTTGGCTTGTTGCAGGGTGAGTAAAATAGCTGTAACACCTGAATATTCCAGTTAAAAAGATCATTTTTAAGCATGTTTTATTAGCATCGAGACTTGTTAAGTCCGACCAATCGTGTTCATATATCTCCAATGTCATCTCAAGAGGCTTCGAATGACTACAATCGATCAATCACCCGGTCCACCCGTGGACGTGCCCAAGGTCCTTGATCAAGATCAAACCTGCAAAGCGGTAGATGATCTTAAGTTGGGCGAAGACTATCCCTTCGATTCATAGCCACAGATTGAAATCAACGGCTCAAGCATTAGTGTTGAGCTGATCCAAACGGGAACATTATGACAGAAAAAAGCAAAGTACGATGCGTTCGCCGTCTGCAGTTCTGCGCCGGGCACCGGGTCTATATGCATGAATCGATATGAATTTCTTAAAAAGAAAAAGTGGTTTAAAAAGAAACTATTCAATATTTTAGAACCCGGAGAATTAAGACATTATACAGTTTCTTATTCTGTGGATATAGATAAAAATTAAAGGAAAAACATGAACAGTACAGATGTAAAATTAGACGACCTTGCAGTGAATGGCGGTAAGCCTGTAATTGAAACCCCATTTCCATCACGAGGACATTTCGGAAAAGAAGAGAAGGTTATTGTTGATAAAATTTTCGATGATGCGATATCCACCGGTAACGCACCTGGCTATAGTGGAAGCTATGAACAGGAATATTGCCAATTGTTCGCAGATTATATGGGAGGAGGATTTGCTGATGGTGTGAATTCGGGTACTAACTCTGTATATGTTGCACTGAAAGCATTAAACCCAGAGCCATTCTCTGAAATAATTGTAGGTGCTATCACGGACCCAGGTGGGATGATGCCGATTCCGTTGTTAAACTGTATTCCTATTGTAGCAGATGCAGCTCCAGGTGGGTACAATTCTGGGGTTGAACAGATTGAGCCATTAATTACTGATCGGACAAGTGTTATTTTGATTGCTCATATCGGCGGAATGCCCGCTGATATCGAAGGAATTATTGACCTAGGTAAGAAACATGGGATTCCAGTCGTCGAAGACTGTGCACAGGCACACGGGGCAACAATTAATGGAAAACCAGTCGGATCATTTGGAACAATCTCTGCTATGTCAACAATGTTTGGTAAACATCACTGTACTGGTGGGCAGGGCGGTGTTGTATTCACAAGAGATGAAGAACTGTTTTTGCAGGTTAGACGGGCTGCTGATCGCGGTAAAGCGTTTGGGCAGGGATATTCTAATGCAGTTGCATCATTAAATAATAATTTGAATGAAATTGGAGCGGCAATTGGAGTAGAACAATTAAAGAAGCTTCCGGGAATTGTTTCGAATCGCCAGGCCTTTGTTGCAAAATTAATACCTGCACTTAGTGAACTAAAGACGATTGATATTCCCGAGTTATTGCCAAATAGTACCCACGCTTACTGGTGGTGGAATTTAATTGTCAATGGGGATAATGCATCCTGTACAAAGTCGGAGTATTGTGACGCCTTACAAGCTGAAGGTGTTTCAATGAATCCATCTTATATGGGAGCACTGCCTCATATAATGGACTGGTTTAAGAATAAAAATGTTTTTGGTACAAGCCAATTGCCCTGGTCGTCTTCCGATTATAAAGGTGATCCTGATCAGGAGTTTCCAACTCCCAATGCATTACATACTATGGACACACATTTTAATATGGAGATTAATGAAAGTTGGGGTGATGCTGAAGCTGCACTTGTGATTGAGGCATTTCAGAAAGTGGATGCAGTTTATTCTAAATAATTTTAAGGATTAATGATGCTTTCAGAAAATCAAGTCAATGAGTTCTTATATGAAGGCGCTACCTGGGTCGATAACCTGATTTCAATGGATATTATTAATGCAGCATCAGCAGGTATGGATGAGTTGTATGCCGGTGAAAAAAAGACGGAATAATCGGTTGTCCTGAAAATGCGGGATTTGAATGTCTGTACCAATGTGAGGGACTTGAAGCAGCAGCACTTGGGGCTCAAGACCCACTATACCTTTCTACGATGCATGCATCGTAGAAAGGTATACAGTACTATGATAATCTGGAGAGTCCAGAGATGAATTGAACCAGCTGTTTAAACTTTAACGCGTTTGCCGCTGGCAATGGATTTTTCCATCGCTTCAAGAACTTTCACAGGCTTGAGAATTTGCTCATGAGTCAATGGTTCTTTACCTGTGCGAAACATTTTGCAGAATTCTTTTATCCCACTGAGATACATATTATCATCAAATACAAAAGGTTGATGTACCATGCCCTTTTCACATAAAGCCGATGCACTGAAACCACCCGGACTGCTGGTGCTCAAATGCATGCTCACAGTCCGTCCTTCAGAATATAAACATTGAATTACGGTGTTCGGTTTATTCACCACCGCATGCACATGAGTCATATCATATCCGAATGACATCAGAATACTTTCCACCTGATGAATACCATAAAAGAAAACACCGCCATGTTTACTTTTGATATCACCCGGGCCATAAGTCGCACCGGTAATCCATTTACCATTTGTGCGCAGTGACTTTTTAAAATCAGCAAAGCTTTGCTGATGCGGTATTACACTAAAGCTGGTGATCGGGGTTTTCTTTTTCTTCGCCAACTCCAAAAGTGCCGCACCGCGACGCGAACGAAAACAAAATGGTTTATCAACAAAAGTCGGTACACCCGCTTCAACATAAGGACGAATAGCATCGAGATGAAATTTTGCATGCCGGTGATCAACAAGAATCGCATCAACTTTGCCGAGCATGTCATCGGTATTTTTTACAATATTTGGAATCGTCCCACCCTCTGCTGCTGCCTTCGCAAATTTTGATGTTTCACCCCAGACATAGTCTACAGAAAAGCCACGGACTTTTTTATCGATGTTAATTGTTTTTGCGATTGCCGCTGTATGTGAATTTTCAGCACCAATGATGCCGATGATTTGTTTTGCCATTTCGTTTCCTTATTTGTGTTTTTAATCTGTGCTTAAATTAATATAGGCGGGACGCCTTCATCTGTGTGAATATGTCTGCATCTGTGGTTCTTTTATCCGGGTTTTGTCGAGCCGATCTGGGGCTCAGCGTTCCCAGGTTTAATAAAACAAGTTCTTTGCATTGAGTCCTAAAATATTTCGTCTGTCATCATCTGAGATTCGAGCGGCAATCACTCGACTTACTTGTTGAGCCATGGAAAACAAAGCGGCATCAGAGCCAAAACAAAGTTTCTCACTACCAATGCGTGAAACCACCTTTTCAATTAATCCACGAGGTCCACCGGAAATAGCAGTATCAATATAAAAATTATCATGTCGTGCTGCCTTATCGAGATAAACATCGAGATCCGCACTACCGGTATGTGCGGCGATAAAATTGATATCTGGAAACATCACCGCTGCCTTAGCCAGATTACTGACATTCGGTTCCCCCCAGCAATGTGCCAGACAAGGTAGTTTTCGTGCATTGAGTAATTCAAAGACATCATAGTAAGCTGGGTCATTATAGGGAATACCCCAGCGGGTATAGATCTTGCCACCCTTAAATCCATTGTTAAGATAGTTTTCCACATCAGCAACCAGAGTTTTTCCATGCATGATATCGATACCAACATAAGCATGAATTTTATTTCCCTGCTTTTGTATATCGGCCATCAGAGCATTGTTGGCCCATTCAAAATCCACACCCGATATCGAACAGATTGCCGATACTGCTAGTCCGCTGACCCCGAGTTGTTCCATTTCCCAATGAAGCCCTTCAGACGTGCCATCAAATACCGAAGCGAGAGACCAGCCATCATTGGTATGGCCATGCACATCAAAAATAAATTCACCTAAAGTATCAGCACGATGCACCCGGGCAATCAGTTCCTTTTGTGCATCACTTATGATAAAGTCATCACAATAGCTCATTTAATTTCCTCCAGAATACGCAGCAGATTACCCGAGGCAATATCCGCTTTTTTTTCATCAGATAAATTGGCGTAAGTAATTTGCCCGACTGCCGGCAGGATATCATAATTAAATAAACCACTGCCGAACAAAATACGGTCATGTCCCACCTGATAATCCAGCTCCTCAATCGCCGAACCACCGACGAACTTTGGTGTCGTCGTGATATAAAGATTTGCACAGACTTTCATCATTGCTGCAAAACGGCGAAAAGAATTGTAATCGACCCGTTGTACGACCACTTTCATATCCGGCCATTTTTGTAGGACGCGTACCAATTCATTATGATCACTGATTTGATTCCAGTGTATAAAAACCGGCAGGCGATGTTGCAAAATCGCATCAAATAATTCCGGACATTGCCAGGTGGAAAAGCTCCAGGTTTCATGAATCGGCCAGAGTTGTAAACCAGCAGGATTCATTTTTAATACCGCATCAAGTACAATTAATGGTGACGGCGTATGGTGGCGTTCTTCAAATGTATTTATACCGTAAATACCACGAAGATTATCATAGCCTGATACCGCTTCCTGCAGATCTGCATTGCCGCGTTTGGGATTGGAGATAAACATTTTTTTATTGCTTACAAGTGCCCGTGATACATTGAAGCGCTGCAATTCCTTGTTTACATCATCTATCGTGGGGGCTGTTTCTTCATACTCATCAATTTCCCGTCCGATGAGAATATCTACATCATAAAAATCAAAATCCATAATCCTACACTGCTTTCTTATTTTGTTTCGGTTAGATTGGCAAGGGATTAAGCAAATTTACCCTCCAATTTCTGTGATAAAATGTACTTTAAAATCACAACTTTTCAATGCAGTTATTAAGCCCTGGCGACCATTGTCTTCGATGCTAAAAGATTAATGCCTCCGGCGGTGCAAGATGGAATTCCATCTTACATATCTCCAGTTTATTTTATGCATTGCATACAATAAATATTTAATTTATGCGACATCCTCCCGTGCTACCCATTTATTCATTCGCAGTTCAATATTAGGATCAATTCCTTCTTGTTGAGTTCATCCAGTGCTCATCGATAATCCAGATGAGATTCTCGTTTAAAATTGCCTAAAGATTAAAGCGTTCAGTCTCAAAAGGACTACCCGGATGAGTTTATGGGTAGCACGGGAGGGCAAATGCGCTTAGCAATTTGATTCAATCAAGGCTGATGTTGATCCCGAGTTTGGATCCGAGACGATTGATGCTATAAGCTACGGTAATTCTCTATTTTTTATTTATGCGTATGCGTAACTTTTTTTTACTCAATCGAACTGCGGGAATGGTTACCAAGCCGTGTTTATCGACACTAATTTCACCACTCTGTGCATCTGCATTCCAGGAGAAACGTTCTCCATGCTTTGGTTTAAAT
>JABSQK010000749.1 GCA_013215875.1 Lentisphaeria bacterium | reverse complement strand
CTTGTTTTTTGATGCTCGATTAATTTACACCAGTACTTCTCTTTTTCATGATCCATTTTCTTGTCCTCCATTTTGTAGACGAACAAAATAGGATCAAAAAAATCAGGACGTAAAGACTGTGCTACAATCACCGCTTACATAGTGGCACATTTCCGAGTGACTTTCTCCGTTATACATTTCAATAAATTCATGAAAGACCATTTCGTTTTCTTCATGAAAATCAAAATAAGATTCCTGTACTGGATATGGCCAACAGACATTTAAAGATTTATCTGCATTTTTAAGGACTATCTTGTAGGAATTAATATCCCACTCTAGTGAGACAAGATAATCTTCAAGAGCTTCTTGTAGCTCATTTGTTATTTTTGAGTCTTCAGTCATATTTTTTCTCAATGGCTCACTCAGTGTTCCCTATCAGATTCATTGGAGCTCACTTGATTTCTTTTAGTTTACAAGCAGGGCAACCGCTCATGCGCTCCCAAAACCAGATATTCTGCGTTTGTCCGCATTGAGGACAGGTCTTATCTACATGTTGTCCGTTGTCTGTGAAATGATATTCCTTTTCATCCTGAGCACAGACAAAAATGAAGCCACTTCCCCGGTCCTTTTCAATTCCTGCTTCACTTGGATAACACGTGAACATCAAAGTACCACCTTCAAACGTCAGTTTCCCATTACAGTCGGGACATGAAACTTTATTTAGAAGCTCAGCTACCAGTTCGTTTCGCTCTTCATTCATTTCTAAAAGTTCCTCACTGTTAACAAAGATGCATATTCAGACAGATATGATTCCATCTCTGCCCATTATTCATTTCCTCGTTGCCATTTCCACATACCAAGCAAAAAATTACTGAATGTCATTTCTTCCGAATACCAAGTAATTTTCTCTTCGTTTTCCTGACCCTGAAAGACAATCGGATCGTCTTGCTGTTCATTTAATAAAATTCCCCAAATAACAACGTTCTGATTTTCTTCTGCGAAAACTAGATGGTCGCCTTCTCTGTATGTCTGCTCTGGAGATAATAGTCGGTTATGTTCTGTGTTTATCTGGTGGTTCCCGCACACGCTGTAATATGCCTTCATTGAGAGGGGAATTGCAACTGGAGCTCTTTCTATCAAAGAATCTTCCATACCATCAGCCTCAGTAATCGGCTCGCCTGTCAGTTCCTCAATTGTTGAAATGAAAGATTCTTTATAATTCATTGCACAGGTAACGCTTTTTCTATATTTGTTAGCTTATTCATACGATTCCAAGTTCAATCGCTTTCTTTTCACCGACACTGGCCTTCGCAAGAAAATCATAGATCTCTTCTCCTTCCCTTTCCTCAAATATTCCGATCACGAAATCATCACTGAGATTCCAATGAGCCAGTGGGTGCTCATCTATCTCCGAACTTTGGTTCAATGACAAGCAAAATTCACTGTAAATATCCCAATGATACTCAATAAGCGTCTCCCATTCCTCATCATTCTTGCCTTTCATATAGGATGAAACCTGTTGGTACAATGGGTTTAAGGTAACTGCCATCTGGCCTTCTACGTCCACAATCCACTCTGGGGGACACCATTTGGAATCCTTTTCATTACCAGCGGTGTTATAGGCAAAACACGGAACACCAAGCATCGTATAATCACAATAAAACAGCCAGAATCCACATGCATATATCACGCCTTCTGGACATGGGATGTTATTAAGAGTTTTGAGAATAGATATTTCGATTTCCAAAAATAATGTTTCTATTTCTGCATCCATGTTTATTTTCCTTCACTTAGTTGTTACTAGCCAATAGTGACGGCCAAGCGTTACTTTTGGCTTTTTGTTTTCGTCTTTTTATTCAGCGCTTCCTTGAGTTCCCATTTTACCAGGTTTGAGCCATAGTCTTTTAACTTTTCGAAGGGAAAACCAACTCTTATATAGTAAGTGCCCGGATAGAGCATACCATCAGTCTTATGCCGCCACCAGATGGGTATCTTTTCAGATACTCGGGAACCCGGTGGCACTTTAAGAACAGGCCACTTCGACTTGTCACTAGAAACGGGTGAGTGGTACCCCGTAAGCGAGTCTCTATTTATTAGCTTTTTCTGCTCATCATATATTTCAATAACTAGGCTGAAACGTATACCCATGCTATCGTGCGAATAAAGGAAGGGTTCCTTGCCCTCGTTAACAAGGGAGACTTGAATCATATGAGGCCCGCCTTTTTTGATGAAGACTCTGTCTATCTCACAATACAGCCCAGCTTCTGTCTTTTGCGGAGATTCAGAAAAAGGCAGTTGCCGCCAGGCGCTGAATACCGTGGTCCAATTCGTCCGGGTCGGACATTCCACCATCAATACAGCCATATTGTTTGTAAAGAGTATAGAGCCGATCCTCGGGAACTCTCCCTTTTTCTCCACACCATATACCCAACGATACCTGCCCATGAAGCCATCCTCGCGGGTCTCATCAGGTTTACCAAGTATCTCAAGAACCTGCTCCTCTGTCATTCCCTTCTTAACCGATATGATCAGATCTCTTCTGCTTTCACGCCAGCGCTCCATGTCCTCTGATGAAAGGGGCCCGTGTTGAACACAGGAGCACAAAGCCATCGCCAATACCAATAGAATTATTTTCTGCCTATACATTTTATTTAAGAGTGTCCGCTTATGTTATCATTTTCTAATGTATCGCTGAATATTGATTCAATCAACTCGTTAAAATCTTCTGTTGCAAAATGTGAATGCCCAATACCAAGGTACTGTGATTCTAAAGATTCATTCTCTCCGCTTTGCAAACGTTTGTTAGCTGATTCAATCAAGTTTCGGGTCTGTGTCTCATCGGTTCCCAGGCTTAGCAAATGCTGAATGACTACTTCCTTTATGGTGGGTACATCCACAATGCATATTTCACGACCAAAGCCGAAACAATATCCGTAAAATGTATGTCCCAGCACCTGGTAGAGGTTTTCATCATTTTCATCCCACCTTGAATCTATCGCTATAGCGTTCATCAACTTATCAGAACGTGTTTGAAATAATTCAAACTGACCCATCAGGGATTCATCTTTCTTTTTTAGCTCATACCATGGCAAAAGCCATATGAAAAAAATGCTTAATAAAACCATAAAACCAAATGCAAAATAAGTCATACCCGCTAAATTGCCTAGGCCAGGGGCAATCCTGCTGTTTGTGGAATCGCCAGGGGAATAATAGACCTTGATTTCTCTATGGTGTTTGTACGTGCTGGATTGTGCGGATTTAGCACCATCCATACTGTAATAGTCCAATCGCTGTTTGCCATCGTAGTTCGTACCATCAAGAACATAACGATAATAGACGTGAAGACTATATTCGTCATTTTCTTTCCCGCCAATTGAAATACTGGCATCTTTTACAAAACCAATAACTGTTGGCCAATTAGAACTTTGCTTTGCAAGATATATTTTTCGTCCAAAAAAACAGGAAAAAAACAAGCAAGTTAGCAACATCACTATCAGCGGATAGATCGATGCTTTTTTCATTCTCATAATTTAGTCCTTAAAAAATTTGGCTGGCGAAGAAGCGTTAACAATAATATTACATACGAAGGAAAGTTATTCTCCTGTCTCAAGCCAATCGGCCTGGGATTTTGAAAGGTCAACATCTACCGCACCCATGGCATCCTTGAGATGCTCAATGTCGCTAGTCCCCAGGATGGGTATCACAGGAAATGGCTGTGCCTGTAGCCACGCCAGTGCGACCTGACCTGGACTTGCACCGAGCTCAGATGCCAGTTGCGAAACCCGTCCAGCTCTGGCCGTATTTTCTTCGGTAATTTTGTGCTCAGGTTTCTTTCCTTCCATAGCAAAGAAGCCATTGGCAGCAGGCGCGTAAGGGATCACGGGGACTTGCGAGTCCGTGTGCCAGTCGCGGTCTTGTCCATTCAAATATAAGAGAACCGCGGGCTCCTGGCGTTCTGCTTCAGACATATCGTCCTGTTTCAGCAGATTCCACTTGGGCTGGCTCGCAACAAAACCATCAATCCTGTGT
>JABSQK010000748.1 GCA_013215875.1 Lentisphaeria bacterium | reverse complement strand
GGAAGAAGCAGCACCTCATCCCGTTGTACACCTTTAATAAATTTCATTTATATACTCCATAATAAATCATAAAGGAAATAGGATTTTAAATAAACTAAAAACAAGATCACTAAGGTGTTTTTCACACAGGCTCGGCCCGGGGGGCACCTCTTTGTCCTACCCCTGCACCTCTTTGTCCTACCCGGACAGGGGTCCCGAGGCGGGACAGCATAACTCTCCATTTATGGTGCAGCGAAAGCCATATTTTCCTGGGACCGCCGTAGCTCCAGCTCGGCATCCCCCAGCGTTTACATATGCTTTGCATGAAACGCGCTAGCCCCCTAGTGCTCGGTAAGCTGTAATCTTACGAGCATGTAAGCAACCCAGCGTTTACATATGCCTTGCATGAAACGCGCTAGCCCCAGCGAGTGTCTTCCCAGACAGGGCATAAGGAGGGAACAGTGAGCTTGCGAGCAAAGACAGCATGTAATGCTGAGCGCAGCGTTCAATCCTCCTTATGGATCCCCATTATGTCTTCCGCTTCGCGAAAGCCATGTTTTTCCTGGGACCGCTGCAGCCCCGAGTGCTCGGTGAACCAAAGGTTCACGAGCATGTAAGCATCTTCACGATCCAGCTCGGCAATATATTTTTACATTACTATTTTTAAGCATGTAAGCATCCCCCTAGTGCTTGGTAAGTTGAAAGCTTACAGGCATGCAAGCATAAGCAATTGGGGCTTAAATAATTGGAGATTCCAAAGATGGACTCCCATCTTTGGCCGCCGGAGGCGACCCACCTTGAGCTGCTGGAGGCAAAGATACTCGAAGAGTGAACTTAAGTCGCTATCTTCTTTCACGAGAGGGGGTTACTACGTTTTGCATTATTGACAATAATTCATCTATCTAAATAAAATAAAAGAATCTCTAAATATAAGTTTGACATAATTTTTTGGAGCTATAGAAGTACAACTTATTTTATTATTAAAAAACAGGGGATCCTTAAAATAGTGAAAAAAATACTTCTTATATTCAGCCTACTTGCCTTTTGTTCATATGGTGTTGAAACTGAACCATCAACCGACGGTATACTTAAATTTCTAAATGGCACATCAGATCAAGATAACCATCTGGTTGTTCTAATCGGGGTAGATGCCAAATTCTCTGCTAGTTCTACCGTGTGTGGAATGCAAAAAAAGATCACCATTACAGGATCTCATGCAGGTGGTACAGAAATAACAAATACAGCAACTGGTACAGTAACAATCAGCGTACCTACCTCCACTTTTGGGGTGCACAATACAGTCGCTAAAGCAACGATCGATGGAGTCACAAAAGGGGAATTAAAGGTAAGTACTGTTTCAATCAAGTCCATTGCTCAAACTTTTGTAACTGCTGATAATACTATTTCTGAAGAGGCGGGTGTTTCTGTTACTGTGAAAGTGGGTTCAGATGTTGATTTGGAAGCGACACTAAATGGCGGTAAAGCACCTATAAAGGATTCAAATGGGGCAACTATCGCACCTTTTTGGACCGTTGCATCTGCGAATACAGATATTACCGGCAATTTTGCAGGTAAAAGTACTGGACAAAAGAAATACAACAAACTTGGTACATATACCTGGACTGCAACTTGTGGAGTGGGAGACGGTAGCTCAAAATTATTTAAGGTAATTGTTGAGTGCAAAGAAGAATGCATTCCATTTAAAGCAACTCTCACCTATGATAAATGTGCGTCTGCCGAATCCGGTAGTCCTATCTCCATCGGAATTACTGAAAATCTCAAAGGTAAAAAGAAAGTCAGCTGTTTAACGACCGAAGAAGAAGTCGAAATTTCCGCAGTAAGAGTTGAAGTAAAGTGGAAGGCAACCGGTCCGGGAGGGTTTACAAAAGAAGGGACTGGATTAAAAGCTGATTTCACAATTCCCAAAGCAAATGGTGCCGGTGCTGGTACTGTCGCTTATACTGCTACTTATAAAAATCCAAAACCCTGCGATGAAGAAGCATACGAAGTTACGTATTCAGCTGCTTTTACGATCTACGAAATAGATGGCGATGATCCATGCGATACCGGTGGCGGAGGCGGTGGTGGAAGTGAAGATTGTGATAAGCTTGCTTCTCTAACTCTAAAGCATGCAAATATCGATGACATTGTGCTTAATTTGGGTACAGGTATCGAAGCAGATTCGAGCACTGATACACAGTGTATATATAAATTTGAATCTCCCTTAACTTTCAAAGTCAAGGAAAAAGATTTGAATGTAAAGGGTAAATTTACTGTTACCGTTGACCGCACCACTGATAAAATTACTGCTGCGACTGTCGATATTATCACAAATCCCGCTCCTACCATTAAACTGGGAATAATTGATACAAAACTCAAATCGTTCAAACTTACACTTGCGGCGAATAATTCTGCCAATTCTGTTAAGATTACTGCGGCTGAAATTAAACTAAAAGTCACCACAACAGATTTAGCGAATCTCAAATTTGGCAAACTTACCGCTAAATTAAAAGACATTTCAGGAAAAATTAAGTACGATTTTGTCACTAAAAAGTTCGATCTTACAGACTTTGACGGTGGAAAAGGTTCCGCCACCTTCCATAAATTTTCCGCAAAGCTGGATCTCGAAGATGGCCTGATCGATTTTTCTGTAAAAGCAAACAGCACACTAACCGTTCCTACAGGTGATCCTTTTTTCAAGAAAGTTATTTTTTCTGACATGGACTTTGGTATCTCTATTGCTCCGCTCGATTCCAACTCGGCTAATGACCTTGGCATCGTTTATGACGACCCTAATGATACAAGCAATATTTTTACTGCTAAAGCAAGTTCCAAGATTCAAAAATTTAAAATTACGATGGAAGGCACTTTTGAGCTTGGCGAAAATCAAACCAACATGACGTTGGAAATTGGTCTGGAAGAGAAGAAGACTGCGACAGTTAGTGGCCTTTCAACTACAATAAAAAAGAAAGAGAAAATTGCCCTGTTGTCATACAATTTAAGTGATAATAAGATCTCATTGGATAGCCTTTCAGCGAATGGATCTGTGAAATTATGGAATGCCATTAATGTGAATGTGTCCTTAACTGCTGATACGTCTAAAAAAGAGGTCCACCTCGCTTTCAACATCACAAATAGTGCTGTTCTTGGTTCAGTCGGTCCACTAAACGATATAAAATTCACGGCTCTGGCCGGAACTCTCAAAATTAATATAGAAGATGGAAAAATTAGTGGTTGGAAAACTTTTACTGGGAATGGAGTGGCAAAAATCATTAACACAAAAGTGAACTTTGAAATTAAAAACCTTTTCTTTGGCGGAACACGTTTACGAGTTAAAGCAACTCCAGTTGTGCAAAATATTACTATCGGACCAATTACAAATTTAAGTATTGCTGATTTTAAGGTGAAGGTGGAAATACCACTTGCTTCATCTTTATCAATAAAAAAACTTTCGATAACAGGAGATTTAACTGCCAAATTAAAAGTAGGCAATCAGAACTTTTCCGTTGAGTTAGAAGGTTTTGATCTTAAAGATCCTGAGAAACCTAAGGTAATTAAACCTAGTATAACCCATATATCAGATTTGACAGTGCAATTTGCCAATAGCTTTAAGGTCAAATTTCCAAAAAATAAATTCACTGGAAAATTTACCATCGATCTTGAAAAAGCCTGGGATGAATCACTGACTATTGATTCTATGGGTGGTGAAGCTCTGGTCAGTGTCTTAGGTAAAAAAGATATTATCAAAGTTATCCTGGCATATGATGGAAGCGGTAATACACATAAGTTAAAGATGACCGCAAAAAGTACACCAAATACTGCCATGACAGGTGTATCAGTAGGCCCTTTAACAAATGTTAAACTGAAATCCTTTTCTGGTTCTATGTTATATACCTTTGGCCAGGGTATAGATGTAACAGGAATTGCTGCATCTGGTACCGCTAAATTAGGCGATGTAGCTATGATACTGGCACTCAAGGGCAAAACTGTCACAGTCAGTACAACTGCCGATGCTGTATATAAACGTAAGCGGTGATTGTAGCACAGTCTTTACGTCCTGATTTTTTTGATCCTATTTTGTTCGTCTACAAAATGGAGGACAAGAAAATGGATCATGAAAAAGAGAAGTACTGGTGTAAATTAATCGAGCATCAAAAAACAAG
>JABSQK010000747.1 GCA_013215875.1 Lentisphaeria bacterium | reverse complement strand
GCAGCCAGCCTCTGTATATGCCTCTGCGCCTGCTTCCACATTGGCTTCGACAGGATTCGGCTCGGCACCATCAAAGACAGTGAACTGTATACCCGTATCCTTGAGTGCATCCAGCACTTGCTGGCAAATGCCCAGTTTCACAAGCATCGTATCGGTAACAATTAGCATGTGTTTGTGACCTGTTTTCTTCAGTGCATCCGCAAATGCTGCCAGGGCATTTTCGCCGCTAATGATTACCGTTGGGAAATTAAATTGATTACTCATTGTTTATCCACTTGGCAGTTTGAAATGATTTGATTGTGTACGGCTGAGGGCATAAAAACCATAACGCGACAAGCTGCAGCCAACACCACTGTGCTTTACTCCGGACCAGGCCAGGGCAGGATCGAGATAGTCGCAGCGGTTCATAAACACTGTACCCGCTTCAACCCCGTCGGAAAATTCACGCACACGAGTCGTGGAGCTGGTGAATATTGCCGTTGTTAGACCAAACTCAGAATCGTTGATTAAGCCGATTGCTTCAGCATCATCTGCAACAATCATCACTGGTAGAATGGGCCCAAAGTTTTCCTCATGCATGACAGTCATCTCATGGCTAACGGATTCCAAAATGGTCGCTTCGAAGAATTGGCCATTGCCAATTTGTAACCCTTTTCCGCCACAAAGAATGTGTGCACCTTTTGCCAGGGCATCGTCTACTTGCCCTGTTAACAATGCTGCCGCCGATTCGCCGCCGGCCAAAGGACCCATGGTTGTTTTGGCATCAGCAGGATCGCCCAGCACATATGCCTCAGCGAGACGCTTGCACTGCGCAATAAAGTCAGCAGCTACTGATTGATGCACATAAACCCGTTCAATTCCACAACAGCATTGCCCGGCATTGAAGAATGCCCCATCGACAACTGTTTCTGCAGCTTGTGCAATATCTGCATCTTCAGCAACATAGGCCGCATCTTTACCGCCGAGCTCAAGGGTGCAATCGATCAACCGTTCAGCGACGCTGTGGTAAATAATCCGCCCGGCATCGACGGAACCCGTAAAGACCACATGGTCGATATCGGTTTCTTCTATTGTTTGTTTTGTCGTGGCATGGTCGATGACGATTGCTTGTAAGAGATGCTCTATGCCGGCAAGTTTGCCAAAGGCATTTTTGAAATGATCGCCAATCGACAGGGTATAGCGTGCGTTTTTCATAAGCACCGTATTGCCAGCGAGCAGGGCGGTGATCACCCCATTTATGCCAATCAGCAGTGGGTAGTTCCACGCTGAAATAATCAGTATGACCCCGAGTGGTTTGTGTTCCATCTCGCGATTAAATCCGTTCTGGTCTGTAAATTCATCCCTCGCTAAACTTTCTTTAGCAATGCTTATCTGGTGGCGGGCGCGTACGAGCATGCCATCGACTTCACCACTGGCCTGTGAAAGCGGCCGACCCATTTGTTCAGAAATTTCCCGTCCGAGCAGCTCACGGTTTTCTTCAAAATAGCTGAGGGCATCTTCCAAGGCGCTAATACGGGTATCAAGCGAAAGTGATTTCCAGGAATTCTGGGCTTTACGCGCTTGTGCCAGTTTGTGCTGAATCGTTTCAAAGTTTTCCAAGGGATAACGTTGAAGCAGCTCGCCAGTAAACGGATTTTTTAGGTGTATCTCAGAGGCCATTTGAAAAGCCCTTTTCTTTTTAAATACAGTACCCGTAAATATCACTCTGCCAAATTAAAGCAATGCTGTGCAATTCTGCCAGCAGTTGACGTTTTTGTTGGCCGTATTATCCGGGGATACCATCTGGAAAGTCCAGACGTAAGACCATGACATCGCCGGCATATTGCTCAATAGGCAAATCGTAGACTTGCAGATAAGGCTCAAATATCTTGGGTAGGACATCGACGCGGCAGGGTAGCTCACGGCCGTCATTTAACAGCACTGCTTTTGCTGGCAGTGTATTGATGGGCATCAGACTAAGGCTCGACTCCGATGGCATCTTATAGAGATGCACATATAGCGAATTACCATTTTCCGTTAGCAGGATGTCCTGATTGTGTGTCTTCTCAGATACTGGATCGGTTCCAATGTAACTTTCTTTCACGCCATTGAACCAAGTACCAATTTCTTTTAGCATGTCCACCTGCACTTGAGGAATCGTACCATCGGCCATAGGGCCAACGTTTAGCAGGTAGTTTGCACCTTTGGACATAAAGCTATCCATGCTGCGCTTAATGTGCTCGATACCATAATAGTCGTCGTCGGTTTTATATCCCCAACTCTTAGAACCCAGGGACTGGCAGGCTTCTGTCAATCGATCAAAGCTGCGGGCATTACGTGTCGCTTGATCGTAGTCGCGCTCGGGTGTACCAAAATCACCCGGATCAAAGCCACGGTCGTTGATCACTGCCGCAGGCTGTAGTTCACGGATCATATCGTTGACCGATTTATCAATATGTTCGGGTACATTCATATCCCACCAGATACAAGAGACCTTACCGTAGTTGGTGCAAAGCTCACGAATCTGTGCACGGACGTATTCGGTGTATTTCAGAATATCCGGTTCATCATTGGGCTGCACAAGCAACTCGTGATGGCGGCCCTCATTCGGGTAATTGATATTATGCCAATCTGCTACTGAGTAATAAAAGCAAAGCGGGAAATCGCGTTTATGGCAGGCATCAGCGAGTTCCTTGATCAGGTCTTTACCGTATGGACTGTTCATGATATTGTAATCTGTTTCGGCAGTATCAAAAAGACAAAAGCCATCATGATGCTTGGTGGTCAGACAGATGTAACCCATGCCGGTTTCGATGGCGAGGTCAATCCATGCATCGGGATCGAAATTCGTCGGGTTAAATTCTTTTGCGTAGGGTTCGTATTCCTCACGGGGAATTACCTTAATTTGCTGTATTTGTTCATGCCAGGCGGGAATTGCATAAAGCCCCCAATGTACAAATAAACCAAACCGTTTCTCAAAAAACCAATCCCTGTCGTCACCAAATCGCTCAATCATTCCGTTACTCCAATATTTTTGCAGTCTTTTTTAGGCCGCAGTCGGGCTAACAGTAATCGATATTTAAGCGATGTCTATGCTCATTTGAGAGGGATTACCCACTTTATAGCAATTTGCAACTTTACTTTATAGACAGGCACATTAATCTGAGCATATGATGAATACGACTAAGGCACTAGAGCAATTTAATAATGATGGATATGTCGTCCTGGGACAGGTATTGAGTCCGGACGAAATTAGCCAGGCAAATGCAGGCATAGATAGACACATCGCCGAGCATCCTGATGACCTGAGTCATTTAAAAAAGGGAGATAGCCTAATATGCAGTCCCTTAAAGTTCAGTGACTCATTTGACTTTCTGGTCGAACACCCGGTAACCTTAGAGCTGCTCGGTGGCATACTCGGGGAAAACCTGGCTCTAGAAGAAATCGGTATTATCATTCGAGAAGCAAAAGCACTCGAAGAATTCAAAGGCTGGCACCGGGATCTTATCCGCGACTTTGATAGACGCTTTGAAATACCTTACATTTCCTGCGTCTTCTATTTATCTGATGTGGGCGAAGAAGATCATTGTCTGGCGGTTATTCCAGGAACCCATGATCGTCTGGTTGATCTTAATCCAAAGGACTGTGAACAGGATGCCGGTGTTGATATTAATGGACCGGCTGGAACGGTTGTATTGTTTCATGGTCGCTGTATCCATTCAGCGCGGATGAAAGCAGCATCCAGGCAACGTCGCTCTGTACATATTTATTATGGTTTGGCAGGTGAACCCCGCACAACGGAATGGACATACTACCCGGAGCGCCTTCGCGAAAAGAACGACCCAAACCTGCCGCCGAAATTCTATGACAAATGGCAGGAAACGCGCGTCATAGATGGTGTAGGAAAAATCCCCGAAGGTATAGACCATTCCCTGACCATTCCGGAAATTATTAAAGAGATACAGGTCCGGGCAAAACAGAAAATGAATTGACAAGAAACGGTTTTGTTATATTCTACGCCTATGAAAATTTATTAGAAATGCGATAATTACAGGAAAAACAGTATGACAAAATCAGAAGCATTATTAAAAGAAAATTCCAAATACGTTCCCGGCGGAGTTGCATCTATTAACCGTCTTACGGATCCATGCATATGTTTTGCTAAAGCCAAGGGTGCTTACATGTGGGATCTTGATGGCAATAAGTACATTGATTATCATGCAGGTTTTGCGCCGCACATTCTAGGTTTCGCCGATAAGTCTCAGGACCGCGCAGTCGCAAAAGCACTCGATGATGGCATGGCACTTTTCGGCAGTGGGGCCACTGCAGATGAAGGTGAACTGGCAAAACTGTTTCTGAAAGGCCTGCCTTATGCGGACAAGGTACAATTTACCAATACTGGCTCCGAAGCCACTGCTCAGGCGATTCGCATTGCTCGGGCGGAAACTGGCCGTGATCACATCATTCTCATGCAGGGTGGTTATAATGGCCAGCACAACATGGTCTGTGCAAACCTCATGACAGACAAGGCGGGGCTTGGTGGCAAGCAAGTCAAAGGCGATGAGTATCCACTTGTGCCAATCACTGCCGGCATTCCCAAAGCGGAACAGAAATTTATTCATGCCATTCCATTCAATGATCTCAAAGCCGTGCGCAAAGTCATGAAAAAGTATAAAATTGCCGCGCTCATAACAGAACCGGTATTACAAAATATTGGTATCGTAAAACCGCAGCCGGGTTATCTCGAAGGGCTGAGAAAGCTGGCGGACCAAAATGGCTTCTTACTGATATTTGATGAAGTGAAAACGGGTTTTCGGGCCGGAATCGGCGGTTATCAAACTATCGCTAAAGTTGCACCGGATCTGTCTGCTTTTGGTAAAGCATTTGCCAATGGCTACCCCATTGCGGCAATTGCCGGTAAACAAAAATACATGGATCTGGCAATCAGCGACAATCCTAAAAAGCGTGTGCTCATAGCGGGTACATACAATTGCCACCCCGTAGCTGTCGCTGCAGCAATCGCTTGTCTAACAAAACTCCGTGACACAAAGATCGGTGCCTTCCGCCACCTGGAAAAACTTGCGAAGCGACTGGAGAAAGGTCAACTCGAATTATTTGCTAAATACGACATACCAGTTTCCATCGTACGTGTCGGTAGTGCGCATTGTGTTTACTTCTGTAAGACTGCACCAACGAACTGGTGGGAAGTACTCAGCAATCACGACTTCGAATTTGATAAAGACTATCGCCGCCGACTGATCGACAAAGGAATCTACAATTTTCCCGTGCCATGCAAACAAGGCAGTATCTCACTGTCTCATACGGAAAAAGATATCGACCGGACACTAAAGGCCATCGATCAAGTCCTCAAGGCAATGACGAAGTAGTAAAAGTAGGTCGGGCTCCACTTCGCTATTCAAGTAGCTGCTACGTGAATAGCGAAGTGGAG
>JABSQK010000746.1 GCA_013215875.1 Lentisphaeria bacterium | reverse complement strand
GTTGGTAGAGCAGCGGATTCTTAATCCGTAGGTCGCAGGATCATTCCCTGCATGGCGTACCACTTAAAAAACCCAGCATTCTATGCTGGGCTTTTATGTAACTCCAGCCAAAACCAACTACCCTTCTACCAGAACTACTTTAACACCTTTACCTGCAATACCCTCGACGAGAGACTCGTCAATAAATCCAATCGCATTTTTATTTTGGGAGATCTGCTCTAACATTTCACTCGATTCAAGAAACCTAGGCATCGCACCCTTACCAGTAAATACCATTTTACGCCAATAAGCTTTAAATTGAGCCGGCGTTTTGCGTACGTATAAACGTAAAAAATCTTGGTTAACTGATTTCTCCATATGGGATTTAACCGAAATCCGCTCACTGTTTGCCCAAAAGCTTTTCTTACCTAAGTAAATGCTACTCAATTCACCTGCAGTAAAATGCTCTGTGGGATTCTCTGCATGCACAATTACCACCACTGCTGACTGCACATGAGAGGCAAAACAGGTCCATAAGATAGCCATACACAAAAAACGGACAGCAAACATCTAAAAAGTTACCGTTGTTTTAAATGCAAACATCAACCAGTGTGGTTCAGTGGGATCAGAATCGGGAGATTTCCCAACTGCTGTGCCATCAATATAATGCACCTCAACTTTTAGCGTCCAGAACTCACTCGCATCATAACGAACGGAAAAATCAGTGTCTTTATGGTAGGCGTCATGAGCATTGGCAAATCCAGCACCATTTTTGTCATCAGCATCATGATAAAACTCACTATAATAGGACGCCACTTCCCACTTTTCATTGATGCGATAACTCGCTTGCACATACCATGATTCTTGATTCTGCTGAAAGATTGCTGTTGATCCAGAAAACCAATCACCTTTAAACGTGCCCCATTCGGAAGCAAAAACCCAATCTTCAATAGTGTATTCGACTGCGAGTTTCAGTGAGGTTAATTTATCCGTATAAAAATTAAGCGGTGTTCCAGCTGTCGGTAAAAATGGCGAGCCCCCCGCTGATTCACCATCAATACTCCAATCCTTTTGTATATAGGAAAATGCACCAAAGCGCAGACCTGAGAGAGATGTATTCCACAATAAGCCAGCACCGAGCATATAATCTAATTCTGCTGAGATATTATCCAAGCCACGAGTTGAGAACGAATTCGCAACTGCATGGTCTTCCGTTATGGTCTGCGTCCCAAAATATACATTATATTCGATATCACCCACACCACCTAGAGGCAGCGTGCCATAGGCATCAAAACCATCGGCTGACAATGATAAGTCACGAAAGGTATGTGAATAAATTCCGGTAGGTAAAAATATCGTCGTGCGAACCGCATCGATATCCATGTACTCATTATACAGTGCCGTTGGCAACTTAAATCGCCCTGCGCGCATACCAATTTTATCATTAAATTTATGGTCGAAAAAAGCCCAGTCTATTTCAATCTCATCATTGCCTAAGTCGCCCAAATCACGAGCAAAGAGTTGAATACCAATGTGAGTCCGACTATCCAAGTCGGCGGAAAAATTGACTGCAAATTCATTAAATTCAAACGTGCCACGATGCGTTCCGCTAAAAAAATCATTGTCCTGTGATTTTACATAGCCAATGCTCACAAAACCATGGATCTCAATATCACTGAGTTCAACAGCTGATAGATTCACAACCATCAGTGGCATACAAACAACGAATAATAATATTTTGGCTAACACGCATTATTTCCTTAATATATGTAAACTACATCTCCCAAACACAATGACAAGTGCC
>JABSQK010000745.1 GCA_013215875.1 Lentisphaeria bacterium | reverse complement strand
GTGGCTATGTCTCAAAAACCAAGCTTGGGTTTGACGCTAAAAGGAGTTTTACGATGGGTTTTGGTTTAATTTGTTACGCTTTACAAAAATCTCATTTTGATGGTTCTGGTGCCATAGAGTCTTACTCCATTTATAATTCAAACTTCATTGGCTTATTTAAAGTCAGGTGTTCAATGAAGAAGGATAAAAAAGCGAAAGACTTTACGTATTTATTTTTATCAAGGTCTATATTATGGGGGTGTTTTGGCAAGCAAGTTGAAATTAGTGACGAGAAGACGAGACGAACGATGCGGCTTTTTTGGCTGCCAATAAGATATTGATAGTTTAAGCTTTTAGAAATTCACCGGGGATGCGGGTGCCTTCGTAGCTCGCATTGGGATCAGTCTTTAATTCGTCCGGCAAGGTTCCATCCCACCAGCTCGGCACACTGGGAAAGGGAAAAACATGCCACCACTGTAAGATCAATGGGCGGCGGATATCCGACTTATTTTCCCATGCAGCATGAAGCAATCGGTCATCGGCAATGACCAGGTCGCCGGCTTTGCAGGGCAAATCAATTTCATCCGGGTGATCCTGAAATGCCGGGTGATTGGTATCTGTACTTCTTAGTTCAGGGCCGTGGGCAGCAGGTAAATGATCATGGATGGGCAAACGTTTTAGATGACTTCCGGGAATCACGCGCAGACAGCCATTCTCTCGTGTGGTATCCACCAGATAATAGGACAGGAATACTTTTGTGGGCCAGGGCAGGGCGGACTTTGGGTGATTCCATTGCATATTATCCTGATGCCAGTAAAGCTTAGGGCCCTTTGCTTCTTTGCTTAAAATGATAAATGCGCCCGCATCAGTAATGTTTTCCAGACCGATGGATTCAGCAGCTTTCTTTTGGGGTGCATAATCCAAGAGCTCGTCCGCCATATCTGCATAGTGCATATCGGGACTTTTATTCTCTTGCTCTTTCGGTTCCCGATAAACGTGAAAATTTGAGCCCTGATACTTGGCTTTATCAGGTACCTCATGGGTATCGAGAAAGTCATGGGTGAATGCCCGCAGTTTATCTAGAAATGCTTTATCGAGAAGATTTGGCAGGATGCAATAACCATCGCGCAACAATTGCTCACGTTTTTCCGTATCGATCACTTTTTCCATTTTATTCTTCAAAGGGTTGAATTTCTTGGCCATGAGTTACTGTGGGGCGATATTATTATTGCCCATTATGGCATTTAGTCGTTAAGAACGCGTACTTTTTCCGGGTGGGGTTGTACATGGATGCAGTCGCCAATGGACACATCCATATCTGACTTGGCTTTTACTTTTAACCAGAGCGATGGTTGATCCTGTACTTGTAGAAGAAGTTCTTTATAGCCATCGCGGAAACGGATATGACGCAGGTCTGAACAAAGCCCTTCTGTATCTGGCACAAAGTCGAAATGTTCAGGACGAATAGAAATTTTTACATTTTCTATACCATCTTCAACATCAATATGAACAGGTCCAATTGCTGTTTCGATATAGCCATCTTTTACTTTGCCATTAAGAATATTACTGGTGCCAAAAAACTTTGCGACATAACTGTTCACCGGGTGGTCATAAAGTTTTTGCGGTGTATCGAACTGCTGTAGAATACCGTCTTTCAATATGGCTATACGGTCGGCCACCTGTATGGCATCGGCAATGGTATGCGTAACGATAAGGGCTGTTGCCTTACGCTTGCGCAAAATAATATTGATCTCTTCGAGTAATTGTGCCTTGAGCATTTCATCGAGATTACTGTATGGTTCGTCAAGTAAGACCATATCGGGATCCGGCGCGAGTGCGCGAGCCAGGGCCACACGTTGGCGTTGGCCACCGGATAGCTGATGCGGATAACGATCGCCTTCTTCTTCAAGGTCTACTAACTTGAGCATTTCTTTTACGCGATCGGTGCGTTTGCTTTTACTTATTCCATCGAGAGCAAAATTAATGTTTTCTTTTACACTGAGATGAGGGAAAAGTGCATCTTCTTGAAAGACCATGCTGATGCCGCGCTTTTCCGGGGGCACATAGTTTGAATCATCGCAGAGAATTTTACCATTTAAACTGATGCTACCGGAGTCGGGTCTTTCAAAGCCAGCTATGGCGCGAAGACAGGTAGTTTTTCCGCAGCCGCTTTCGCCAACAAGGCAAACGATTTCGCCCTCTTTCAGCGCCAGGGTTAGCTCATTCAGCGCGTGGCTATTATTGCCCTTAAAGAATTTGGAGATTTGATTTAGTTCAAGTAACATCACGAATATCCGCCAGGTATTTCCCGGACTTTAATAATTTATTCAAAATAAATATTGGTATCAATCCTGTTAATATTATAATCAATGCATATACAGATGCTTCAGATAACATTTCTTCGTCAGCCAATCCGTATGTCATAGTCGCTAAAGTTTCCATATTAAACGGCCGCAATATAAGCGTTAAGGGCAGCTCTTTCAATACATCGACAAAAACGAGTATAACAGATACAATAATTGCATTTTTCACAAGAGGAAGTTCAATTCGAAAAAAGCTCGTAAATTTTCCTTTTCCCAAAGAGCGTGCTGCTTCTGTTAATTGTTTGCCCATTCGCCTAAATCCTGATTCTACAGGGTGCATACCAACGGCCATAAAACGCACCACATAAGCAAATATCAGGGCAAAAAGTGTGCCATAAATCAGCGTTTTATGAAAAATTTGCTTATCAAACCATAGCAGTGTCATCATTACCCCAATTGCAATAACCGCCCCCGGTATACCATAACCGAGGCTACAGATGCGATTGAGCAGACTTTGGGTCGCTGTTTCATTGATGTGCTTGAGCCAGCAGAGGTACAGAGCAATAAGCCCAATGATAGCTGCTGCGATTACAGCTAGGGCGAAACTATTAAAGATAAGTTTGAAAAATGCGCCCATTTCAATATCGGGTGTACTGCTAATACCCGTAAATAATAGCTGAAATACGGGTATTATAAAGCCAAGCGTTACTGGGATCATGCAGGCGATTATAGCGAATACAGCCTTGTAGCCATGCAAATCTGTCCGCGCTACAGGGCGGGTTCCTTTCGAATCGCTGTACTTGGATTTACCGCGCTGCATGCGTTCTATCCAAAAGAATGCCAAAATGAAAACAAGCAGTATTGCCGAAAGACGCAGTGCAGCAATTGGATCGTCAAGATCGTAATACGCTTTGAATATACCGGTGGTAAATGTATCGATGCCAAAATACTTTGCGGCACCATAATCATTGAGCGTTTCCATTACTACCAGGCTTGCACCACCAATGATTGCCGGCCGCGCAAGTGGAATGGCCACACGGGTGAAACAATAAAATTGTGATTTGCCCATATTGCG
>JABSQK010000744.1 GCA_013215875.1 Lentisphaeria bacterium | reverse complement strand
GATTCCCTTAATGAAAACTAGGACTTTTAAAATCAAAAAGTTAGCGCAAATTATAGTGATGAGCTTCAGCAAAAATTTCTTAAAAATTCGGCATGGATTTAAACAAAATCCTCTCATAAAGCCAATATTTCAATCACGCCCCACTCAAGAAAATAATAGATTACGATTAATCCTGTTAACCAACCTATTCATGTTTTTGTTGTTTCCTTCAATTAACAGTCATGCCAGGGATATCAGATTCAACTCTCTCACCACTAAAGATGGTCTAGCGCAAGATAATATTCTTACTATTCTTCAGGATAGCAAAGGATTTATGTGGTTTGGCTCTCGTGAAGTATTGAGTCGATATGATGGCTATAGTTTCAAAGTATTTAGACAGGATCAAGATGATCCTCATTCTATTTCTGGCAATAATTTTTTAAAAATTGTAGAAGACAATGACGGAATTCTTTGGATTGCAGCTTCCAATATTCTAAATCGATTTGATCCAGAAACGGAAATTTTCACATCATCTCTAAAGATGACCGATCATCACATTAATACATTAGCCATCGATGACTCGGGATCAATTTGGATTGGTACCGATAAAGGGTTATCAATATTCGAACCAAAATCACATAAAGTTATTCACCTTACGCATGATCCGAGCAATCAAACTAGCCTGAGTCCTGGCGAGATATTTGAAATCTATTTCGACCGAGACGATAAGATCTGGCTAGTCGGCAGCCTTGGTCTCAGTCAATTCGTTCCCAATAAAGGGCGCCAAATTAACGGGCACCAGAATAAAGGGCAATTTATTCATTATAATCACCTAAAAAGTAGGCAGGAGGAACTCAAGGGAAAACCAGCTCAGCTAAAAAGGATTACACAGGATACCAAAGGCGATCTACTAATCGGTTCACGTAATGGAAGATTATATCAATTTGATCCCATTAACGAGCAGTTTATAAACATAAAGCACCTTAAACCATATGCACTCAGTCCTATTAGCGCTATACATGAAGATACTAAAGGACGATTGTGGGTCGGAACACATAGAAAAGGCATATACAGATTCAATAAAAGTAGAGATAAGACCACACACATTACTAGTCATATTAGTCCTCATAGTTTGAATGAAAATAAAATTAGCGCCATTTATGAAGACAGACAAGGTGTGATATGGATTGCTACGAACAATGGTTTGAATTATTACATTCAAGACAGTGAATCGTTTTCCTATATTCAGCATGATCCAGATAGTAAAAATAGCCTGGTAAAAGGAAGGATTCTTTCATTCTTAGAAGATAGCTCGGGTGAATTCTGGATTGGAACAGAAAACGGACTTAACCGATACAATTCTGTCAAAAATGAATTTAAACGGTATCAACCAATTGAGGGAGATGAGCAAAGCTTGCCGGGCGATTATATCACTAGTATTTATGAAGACCACCGCAATATATTATGGTTTGGTACATTGCATGGATTAGTTAGTTTTGACAAAAATACTGAATTATTCAAACAGTATCTGCATAATAAAACTGACCCTGGTAGTTTAAGTAGTCGTAGAGTGCTGGCACTTCAAAGGGATAAAAACAATCATTTATTTGTCGGAACAAGTAAAGGACTCAATCGATATGATCCCATCACTGATTCCTTTATCCGCAATCCCTATCAGCAAAAAAATGGTAGTGATCTAAATAGTAATTCTCAAAATAATAAGCTACTTAAATCAAGAATAAGCACTCTCTACCTGGATGCTAAAAACAGGCTATGGGTTGGAGGCAGAACTGGATTGGGTTATTACGATAAAGTGCGAGACCGATTTATTCAGTTTACCCATAAACAAAACGACTTGAAGAGCATCAGTAACGATTGGATCTTTTCAATGGTTGAAGACCAATATGGTTCGCTCTGGGTGGGTACCAATAATGGCCTCAATCGGTTTGATGATAAAAAGAATCAATTTGAACGGTTTTATCCCAAAGACGGACTCCCAAGTAGCCGTATTAGTAGCTTGTTAAATGATAACCAAGGCAATATCTGGATAGGCTCAAGTACTGGTCTTGCGAAAATGAATGTGAATACTCAACAGTTTACCGATTACAGAAGCGTCCATTTATTAGTAGGTACAATCGGGAAAGCAGCCTATAAGAATAACCGCAACG
>JABSQK010000743.1 GCA_013215875.1 Lentisphaeria bacterium | reverse complement strand
GAGTCTTGATTCTACTAAGGTTAGTGATATCAGCGCACTCAAAGGAATGCCGCTTCTACACTTGAGCTTTGGGGGTACTTCAGTAAGTGACATCAGCGCACTGAAGGGAATGCCGCTGAAAAAACTGTGGCTACCTAAAACTGCCAAGAATATTGAGTGGCTTAAAAATGTAAAAACGCTATGGTTTATCAACGACAATTTACCTGCTGACTTCTGGGCCAAATATGATGCCAAGAAAAAAAGTGAATCTAAAAAACAGGACAAGAAGTCTGCTAATTGACAAACCGTCCTTCGTCTGTTATCGTGGTTTATGAACTGGGACGTTAGCTATGGAGAAAAGATGAAAGCGATAATCTTATTTACGATGCTGTGTATCTCAATCCCACCTTCAGTAATAGCAGAACCCAATATCGACCGAGGTGTTATTCTCCAAAAAATTGCAAAGGATATAAATGCCCTCAAATCTAAATTTCCTCAGCTCAAAAATTTTGTGATTCCTAAATCATTTAATGGTAATTATGAAATTATTTACGGCTTTAACTGTCACACACCTCAGCGTAAAGGTGGTTGGTCTGGTGGCACACCTCATCCCAAAGTTGATGGCGTTTGGTTTTATATTTCAATTCATTCTTCACTATCAAAGAGACAAATTCACACTCAGCCCAAGACTTTCCGTGCATCGTTTGGACCTTATAGATTTCAGCTCCTCTTAAAGGAAGGGAAAGAAACTAAACCACTAAATAAATCATTATGGACTATCTTTAGAAAGCATGGGGTAGTTGACGGATTACCTAAACAATGAAGGCTAACAAGCGCTCCGTGGATTTCATTTCGACCATCGTGAGTTATTTTGAAATGAAACCACAAGCGGGACGTTAGCCAAAATCGGATGATATGAAGAAAGTAGCAATTGTAACGGGTGGAGCAAGCGGCATTGGGAAGTCAATCGCTGAGGCCCTGTCTCAAGAGGGGTTAGACGTGATTGTCGCAGATATGCAGGAAGAGGCAGGACTGGTAGTAGCCGAGGCGATTTCTGGTGTTTTTATAAAAACAGATTTATCAAAGCGTGATTCATGCAGGCAATTGGTCGATCAAGTAATTCGGGATTTTGGACGAATCGATATTTTAATAAACAATGCAGGCTTTCAGCATGTGTCGCCGATTGGCGATTTTTCTGAAGATAAATGGGATCAAATGTTAGCGGTAATGCTCACAGCACCATTCCTGCTGACCAAGTATGTTTGGCCATGCATGACAAAGCAGAAATGGGGTCGTATCATAAACATGGCATCCATACATGGTCTGGTTGCATCACCCAATAAGGCTGCATATGTATCTGCTAAACATGGCCTTATCGGACTGACCAAAGCAGCCGCTCTCGAAGGTGGCGAACACGGGATAACTGTAAATGCCCTTTGCCCCTCTTATGTACGCACACCTTTAGTTGAGAATCAAATCGCAGATCTGGCGAAAGAGAATAAGGTAGACGAGAACGAGGTGCTCGAAAATGTACTGCTCAAATCTGCTGCAATCAAGAACTTGATTGAGCCAAAGGAAATTTCGAGTCTTGTGTTATTTCTTTGTTCTGACAATGGTGCATCTATAACAGGCGCTTCATGGACGATTGATTGCGGTTGGACAGCCCAATAACCTTGTCTCCGGTGAATATGGCGTTTATGAAGTGGTTTCAAAAATGAACTATGCTCAATTCAGAAATTATCAAGTTTAGTGGATTAAGTTGTAAATCGCTGTATATATTTAATAGAAAATTACGTATTTTTATAAATATATGCGGGAAACAGAGGGACGGAACATGCAAATTAAAACACTATTTATTATTTCTCTAGGCTTTTTAGTGATTACGGCTAATGCTGGAATTATTGTGCCTAAAAAGGGAGAGATTGAGTTTGGAGAAGTAGTTGTTCAAAAAGGTAAAATTTATCTGATATTTGAGCAGGGTAAGATGAGAGGTAAAATAAAATACCGAAGCAAGAAGCTGGCCTATTATAGTACAAATCATAAAGTGACCAATTGAAGTTCCCCCCTTTTTGTAGACAAAGGGTTAAGCGACCTTTACGTTTGATTTCTTCTTTTCATATTCATTAGGACTTAATCCTTCAGCATAAGAATGTGGTCGATATGAATTGTAAAATAACTCAATATACTCAAAT
>JABSQK010000742.1 GCA_013215875.1 Lentisphaeria bacterium | reverse complement strand
TAATCAACAAAATTTGTTTCCAGCGAATGAATTTGTGGCCCTTTTCGTTTTTCGTCTTCCTTTTTCCGTTCCATTTCCTTTTTCTTTAAAACAACTTTATGTTTATAATTTTTTAGATTAATATTCGCCAATTCAGTATCTGAAAATATTTTTTGATTCGCCAAAAAAGTCTGGAATTCTTTTACTTTTACCAGTGTTTGTTCTGCTTGTTTTTTGAAGGGGCTTTTGGGATATGATTTCATTGCTGTTAAGAGGTGGGCCTGGGCCTTAATCGGGTCGGATGTACTGTTTGATATATGAATCGCATCGGCATAATTTTTAATTTCATAATAATCGGACGACTTTTTGTAATCAATTATAGAGAACCATTTCAGTTCTTTTTTACCCACCCATTTATTTGATAGAAATATCTCGCCAGCTGCTTTATGTTTTATATCCTTTAATGCAGGATTTTTTAAATCCTCATTCGTTAGGAATGCCAGGCGGTCGAAGATTGCTTGATAATACTTCTGTGACTTAGACATATCGCCCTTCTTTTCATAACGCTTTGCTTTATAGATATAAGATAGGGCAAGGTGTCGTTGTGATTGTATGATTGAATTAGGCAGGCTTTTTAGATCAACTTCATCCCAATATACCTTTAGTTTGAGATCGCGGTCGATAATACCATACGATTTGAAATTTAGATTTGCAGACAGCGTCCGTCCGTCTTTTAAGGACACATCTTGTGCCAGGATTATTGCCAGCAATAGTGTAATCATATTGTCATCCCTGTTTGCTATACAAGATATGCCAATATACTGGACTATTCAATGTCAATTAAAATTCTAAGAAGTATCCCGGTACCACACAGTTACAATAGCGAGCATTCTTCCAAAACAGGAATCAATGGAAACAATTTCTAATAAAGGATTTTGATTTATCCATTTCTGTGCGTCAGTGCGTGCTTTTTCTATTAAATCTCGATCGCGTCCGACCGTAAAGAAACCATTTTTATGTGCTTCAAAATGAGTGTATTGAATTGGTTCTGGTAATTCAGGTATTGGCGGTGGGCTTGGTTTGTCATTTTCCATACATTTATCCTTCCATTTAATTGTAGTGATTTATACGCATTAATTAATCATTCTGTATCTTTGTAATTATCCAGGCTCGGTCTTCACGAACTTCTCCGCTTGAATGAAGCCATTCATATAGCCCAATTTTTCTTCTTCTTTGTATCCCAGCATTTCTATGGATTTAAAATAATCGCTTATATGTGTTGCCTGTATTCCGCAGATTGCTCGAAAAAAGAGATACATCATTTTGATATATAGCTTACTAATCAAGCCGCATTGTTTAAAATCACATACAATCCAAATGCCATTTACTTCCAGTTTATCATCCAGGGATTTTATGATGTTTGCCAGTTTTTCATGCATAAAGCAATCGAGAAAGAAATTACTAATAATCAAATCATAAGATTCATCAGTATGGAAATCCGCGATGTCACAGGAGTGAAAAATAATATTTTTGCACTGTGTCTCTGTGAGCCTGCGTTTTGTATTTGCGATCATTTTATCCGAACTATCTATCCAGTCAATTTTTAACTCAGGCAGTTTCTCCAGTAATTTTGGTAAAAATACACCTGTACCACCGCCAACTATTAAGGCGCGATTTGCCGGGCCAATATGTGCAAGCACATCTAATTGCGATTTTTGAATGCGGCCCAACAATGCGATACGGGACAAAAGATCATAAATCCCTGCAAGAGTATTAAATCCATTTTTCATAGTCTGAACTATAACGAATAAAACACTAGCTTCCAGTTGGCAAATCAGCAGTAGGGATTTATTGTTTACGAAAAACAGGAATTAGAATGCAGCTATATTGTTATCCGGTATCTGAACAATCATATCAGCAGGTTTGCTGGTTTTGCGATAAACTGGAGCTTGCAGACCCAATTCCTTTAAATCATACCGACCTGCATAAAAAACTGGGATCGATTATTCAAGATACGACAGCTAAAACACTGCATTCGCCTAGGGCAGGGGCAAAACTAGTAGGAATACCGGATACCTTAATTCTCTTTCCCGAAGCGAATCAAGACATCATTGGAAAAATGATTATGGCATTTAAGAAAAATAACATCTGGCCAATTTTATCTGTTGTGACTGAGCAATCGTCTGAAATGTCACTGGGGCTAATGATCGAACATGTTATAGAAGATCGACTGTTCGAAAACGCGCGTAAAATTAAAATGGCTGAAAACGCGTAAGCTTTATTTGAATAATTCTTTCAGCTTTGTTAAAAAGCTTTTTTTCACTGGTTCATTGTCTTCGTCATAAATATCGCCAATTGAAGTCTGTTTGGTATCGTTTGGGTCCCATCCCATATCATCTGCCAGCTCACCTAATATGTTATCGACTTGCAATGAGACATTCATTGTGAAAGCATCCATACGCACAATCGAATTTTGTACAGCATCGCCAGCAGATTTCTGATCATCGAGTCGGGCCCACAATTTGCTGAAAACTTCGTGCAAAGGTTCGAGCTGTCGCAAGATTTCGCGTTTTGCATTCTCGATATCGCCACGATTTTTCAATAACATTTTAGTAATGAGAAAGCGGGTAAGTTCATTGTTGGTTGCAAATGGGCGTAAATCATTCAACAACGGGCGTAGTTTTTTACCTATGGGGCAGGAACTGGAAAATACCGCGAGCTGGACAAATACCGAACCCACTTCTTGCAATGTACCATCGATAACTGTGCGGCGTCCAGCACCATCCACAGCATTGGCCATAACTTTTTCGAATGAGTTACGTTCTTTAAAGCGCATCAATGTTGTTTCAAGAGATTCAGCTGCAGG
The DNA here is from genome assembly GCA_013215875.1 of Lentisphaeria bacterium. GTDB lineage: Bacteria > Verrucomicrobiota > Lentisphaeria > JABSQK01 > JABSQK01 > JABSQK01. The sequence goes on along the minus strand of JABSQK010000742.1, from coordinate 22,852 downwards.
GCAGTATTCGGTGCTTTTTGATAGCGGACATGACTCACATTTGTGGTGTTCCAGGCGTGTCCATTCAGCTGGTTCGGTCATTTCTGAAAGCATAAATGTTCCTGAGCGTGTCATCTCGATCATGAAGATTTCCTCTCGGCCATCTTCAAATTTCAGGATTAATTCTCGATACCATCCATCGCGTGGTTTTCTATTAACCAATACTAATTCCCTCCAGGTAGCACGTATAAGTTATCGGTATTATGGCAGTTTTCAATAGAAGTCGAAATTATCACTATCCTGGTCTCCAGTACAAAAGTCCAAGGCCATGTAACATAATTTTGCTTCAAAGCCACGCGAAGCAAGATATGCTAAAAGCTTCTGTTTTCTTTTTGGCAACTCATCCCGGTCTTTTAATGAGCGCCACTTTTTTTCTGCAAGTACCTTCAAGGACTCAAGAACTGCATCGGAACCAAATTCTGCCTCATAATTGGCAAATGCTTCATCGATAATCTCTTTTTTTACACCACGTTGAAATAATGCAGCGCGCACTTTCTGACGGCCTTGTTGGGCAGTATTTAATTTTTCTTCAACAAAAATCCGGGCAAAAAAAGCATCATTTATCAGCTGATTCTCCGCCGCTCTCTGTAGCGCCCGAGCGATAACTTCTTTGCCAAAATTGGCTTTATAAAGTTTCTGGCGCAGTTCTCCTTCAGCATGCATGCGATTGGCGATCAGACGGGTAATTTTATTATAACAATCCTGCTCCAGTGCATCATACAATATTTCCAGCCAAAGGTCTTCATCAAAGATTTGTGATTCGAATATGCCATAGCGAAAGACGGTTTCCTGAGATAATTTAATGGTTTCACCCGTGCTGATTTTTATGAGATATTTTTTACCCTTCAGGGTGGATTTTACGATTTCGATTTCCATTAGAATTCCATCTCCAGAACTACCGGGCAATGATCGCTACCTATGGTCTCATTATCAATTGTAGAATCGGTGACTTTGTCCAGAAGGTTTTCACTGACAAAGAAATAATCGAGCCGCCAACCTATATTGCGTTCACGGGCAGCCGTTCGCATGCTCCACCAGCTATATTTTGCTTCCTCAGGGTGGAAATGGCGAAAGGTATCTACATAGCCTTCTGAAATGAATTTATCGACCCAGGCGCGCTCGATGGGTAAAAACCCCGATACCTTACTGTTTTCTTTTGGCCGGGCCAGGTCGATCTCATTGTGGCAGGTATTCACATCGCCGCATATAACCAGCTTTTTGTCTTGCGATATGAGATCATTACAATAAGTGAGACAGGCATCGTAAAAGTCCATTTTATATTGCAGGCGTTCAGCATCTTTATTACCGTTTGGAAAATAAATATTGATAAGATCAAATTTTTCATAAACCGTATGAAGAATACGGCCTTCCTCGTCGAATCGTCGTTCGAGGCCAAAGCCATAATTTATATCACGGGCCTTTTCAAGAGACCATGTGGATACGCCGCTGTAGCCCTTTTTTATACCCGAACAATAAGAAATCGTATAAGGGTCACAGACTTTGAGTTCCGGCGGCAGGACATCATAATGGGCCTTTGTTTCTTGCAGACAGAGAATATCGGGCTCTGCTGCTTTCAGCCAATCCAGAAAGCCTTTTTTCAATATGGCTCGTATACCGTTTACATTCCAGGAAATTAATTTCATTTTTGCCTCGCTCCTACTGTTTAAATTACCTCCAATTTTTGAAAGTAAAGCCAGAGTGAAAAATAAAGAAAGACATTGTTATATGACTAATAATGCGTAAAGTAAGCTTCTTCATGAAAATCACAATTTACATACTCATTCTCCTAGCAATTGTTTCCTGTAAAAAGCCCGAAATCCGGCGTTATCAGGCAGCAAAAGTGAAAAGTAGCGGTGATCTGGCGAAACCAAAACAAGGCATTAGCTGGGACATTCCAGAGCACTGGGAAACACTTCCGCCAGGTGGCATGCGCATGGCTGGGTTTTCTGTAACTGAGGGTGATGCGCAGGTTGAAATTACAGTTGTTTCCATTTCCGGGGGAGGCGATCCATTGGCGAATCTCAATCGCTGGCGCAAGCAATTGAAATTACCTGAGGTAACAGAGGAAAATATGGATCCCAACCTTAGTACGATAAATACGGGTCTGGGGCTCATGACTCAGGTGAAACTGCTCAATGCTGACAAAACGGAAGGAATGCGTGTCGCGATTCTAAAATATAGCTCTGTAAAAATCTTCTTTAAGATGACAGGCACAGCAACTTTAGTGGATAAGGAATCCAGCAACTTTGAACTATTTCTGACTTCTCTAAAACATAAATGAAAAAAATCTTTAGCTTCTTCTCGTCCCTTTATTTGTGCATAGCCCCCCTTGGCTATGGCATGATACTTATCTTTTTTGGTACGCTTGCTCAAATAGATATGGGAATATTTGCAGTAAAAAAACAATACTTCGATACCTTTTTCGTCTATTCTGTATTGCCCGGTGGTTATACAGTGGGTATTATCCTTCTCATAAATATGATATTGGGCTTCTTTACACGCATCCAGTGGACTCTGAAAAAAGCCGGAATTATTGTGGTGCATTCCGGGCTTATATTGATGATTGTTGGTTCATTTGCTACGTCGTTTCAACAAGTCGAATGCCAAATGCAAATCTCCCGTGGCGAAAGTCGCAACTTTATTTCAGATATGCGCAAAACAGAGATTGTCCTCTTATCGTCCCACGATGATAAGACAGACAATGTCATCAGTATACCCTATGAAATCTTCAGCAAAGAAAAAGAATTTAAGTTTGATGACTTCCCATTTGAAATAAAAATCAAGAAATTTTTTCCTGTTGCCGAAATTCTCAATCCGCAATTTACTGTGGAAAAAGATTTGCCTCGGGCAAGTACAAATGGCATGGGAAAACGTTTACATATTATGCCAACTGGTGATCTTTATGCAGATGAAAAAACAGTTGCAGTGATTGTCGAACTATTTAATGATGGAAAAAGCATCGGAACCTGGTTGCTGGCAAACATATTGCCATCCGAACAGAAAATACTCTATAAGGGCAAGGCTTACCGCATTGCACTTCGCCATACTCGCTACTATCTGCCCTGGTCACTTACTCTTGATACAAGCCGCCATGATAAATACATTGGCACTGATATACCAAAGAATTTTTCAAGCGTTGTGACCATTGATGATCCTGAAAATCCACTTATGAAAGACAGTCCCATAGATATCATGATGAATGAACCACTGCGGCACGGAGGCCTGGCATTTTACCAGCAGCAGTTTTTAAACGAAGCCAATACGGTTATTTATATGGTCGTGGAAAATCCGAGTTGGCAAATCCCCTACATTGCCTGTATCATCATCGCTCTAGGTATGATTTTTCAGTTTACCATCAGTCTGAATCGTTATCTTAAAAAGAGGGCGAAAGACGATGCTTAAAGAATTAGTCCAATTATCCACCCGTGCGAAAATAAGCTGCTGCATTCTTTTGCTTATTGTGGCTGCAACGTACGTCTCAGGTTTCAAAGTAAAGGATGATCCTGATTATGACTTTAACGAATTTGCCAAGCTGCCGGTGGTATTTCATGGTCGTATAAAACCCATCGATACAGTGGCGCGAAATACCTTGATGGTTCTCTATGGTAAACAATCATTCAAGCATGAAGGTACACGTATTTCAGCAGTAAAATGGATGGTGGAATTAATGACCGATGAAAAATCCGACCGCTATAAAATTATCCGAATTGATCATCCCAAGCTTCTAAAAATGATGTCCCTCTCAACAAAAGAAAAATATTTTTCTTTTGATGAGCTTAAACAATTTGGGGAAGGAATAAATGAATCTGCAAAAAAGATCTTTGATTCAACAGAAGCAGATAAGCGAGATGATTTCCAAATTGCGACAGTTGATTTGGCTACAAAGTACAAACTTTACCTTCAGCTACGCAACTCGATTCTGCCATTTAACAGTGAAGAACCCCTTGCCGAGCTCGATGTTTACCAGCTGCTCTTGATCAAGCATGCAGACGAATTGATGGCGTACATTCAGAGCGACAGGCGTTCTGAACCCAGTGAAAATCTCGAAGACCTTCTCAGCCGAATGAGCCGCTATAAGAATTTGTCTGATATTGCACTCTTCATGCCTATTGCTCCAGAGGACCCGAATCGCTCGGATGTGTGGATGAACACGGGGCAATCACTTGTCTTCAATGGTGTGAATACCCAACAGATCGATCCATCCGTTAGCATCTATGCTGAAATTCTGCATGCCTTCCGTCTTAAAAAGCCGGATCTCTTTAACAAGGCAATAATTAAGCAGCAGACGATTGTGAACAAGCGCCTTGGCGATGATATACCCAAAGTGAATCATGAATTTATTTTTAACAACTACCAGCCGTTTTATAAGGCCTGCATCATCTATGTCTTTATCTTTATTCTAACGACTCTTTCCTGGTTTTGCTTTTCGAAACCATTGCGACTTGCCGCTTCTTTGATATGCCTCATTACTTTTTTTGTGCACACCCTGGGGATCCTTACACGGATGTATTTACAAGGCTACGCACCAGTGACCAACCTCTATTCATCGGCCATATTTATTGGCTGGGCAGCAGTCCTACTCTGTATTATTATCGAGCTTCTGAACAAAGATGGTATGGGAAATATGATGGCATCTGTTATTGGTTTTGGCACACTGATTATTGCCCACCAGCTCTCGCTCGATGGTGATACTATGGAAATGATGCGGGCCGTTCTCGATAGCAATTTCTGGCTGGGTACACATGTGGTAACCATTACGATTGGCTACAGCAGTACATTCCTGGCTGGATTCCTTGGCATCTATTACGTGGTCAAAGGTCAATTTACCAGTACCATGACTAAGAAAGAGTCGAAACGAATTTCCGGGGTAATTTATGGCATCGTCTGCTTTTCATTGCTTCTTAGTTTTGTCGGAACCGTTCTTGGCGGTATCTGGGCAGACCAGTCCTGGGGCCGATTCTGGGGCTGGGATCCAAAAGAAAATGGCGCCCTCTTAATCGTCATTTGGAATATCATTATTCTTCATGCCCGTTGGGGAGGTTATGTGAAGCACCGGGGCCTTGCCTTGATGGCTATCTTTGGCAATATCTGTACATCCTGGTCGTGGTTTGGGGTGAACATGCTCGAAGTGGGTCTGCATTCATATGGCTTCATGGATGGTGCAGCATTTGCTTTGTCGGCTTTTGTTATCAGCCAACTATTGATAATTGGCCTCGGCCTGCTGCCATTAAAATTCTGGTTTTCGGGAATGCATCTTGATCCTGAAAATTACAAAAAACTTCGCGAAAATATCGAACCGGAAAGTGATTGATCTTAGATGAAAGATGGCCCCATTCGCAAAACGATAAAAGCCGTTGTGCGTTGGCGTCATAAAATCGACCTGACAATTTCCCGTTTCTTTCAGGGCAAACCCGAGTTCGTTTTAAAAGGTGAATGCAATGGTTGCGGGGCCTGTTGCAAGAACCCGACCATACAGGTTTTTCCGCCGCTGTTTTATTTTAAAAGCATTCGCTGGTGCATGATAAAATGGCATAAACACATCAATGGCTTTGAGTATATCGATGCCAATCGCAAAGAAAAATACCTCATTTTTACGTGTAGCCATCTGGACTCCGAAACAATGCAATGCGATTCGTACAGCAGTCGCCCCGGTATCTGTAGAGATTATCCGTACAAATTGCTCTATTCACCAACACCTGAATTTTTAGAGGAGTGCAGCTACTATGCGGAATATGAAAATGCTGAGTCACTAAACGAAGCACTCGATGAGCTCGATTTGCCGGAAGACAAAATTCAGGAAATAAAAGAAAAACTTAAAAGTGATAAAAAATAACTTGTATGTAAATACAGTGCGCTCAGTTTAGCGTTAACGAAAAAGGAAAATTATGTCAGAATTTAAGAATGTTACAATCGAAAAAGCCGCCAACGTCTACTTCGATGGGAATGTTACCAGCCGTACAGTTCTATTTGAAGATGGCACACGCAAAACTCTCGGCATTATGATGCCAGGCGACTATGAATTTGATACCTCAGTGAAAGAACTTATGGAAATTACCGCTGGCGATCTGGATGTAAAGTTGCCTGGCTCCGAGGATTGGCAGAACTTTACCGCTGGCGATACATTCGAAGTTGAAGCAAATGAGATATTCTACTTAAAAGAGAATACACTCACAGACTATTGTTGTTCATACCTGTAGAAGGGTGATGTAGATGAGTCCAATAATACCGGTAATTTTTGCAACACTTAGCCCGGTAATTCTTCTTATCGTTCTAGGCTTTTTCCTTCGGGAAAAAAACTTTCTTCCTGAAACATTTTTTACCCAATTAAATAAACTTAATTATTTTATTGGCTTGCCGAGTTTGCTCATTGCCAAGCTAGGAGGGGCCGGTACAAATCTCGGCGCTGTACTACCTTTGATCATGAGTCTCATCGCTGCCACTTTTTTTGCCGTAATAATATCTGTAATGATTGCTTACTTGGTGAAATCAGATAAAGCTGAAAAAGGCGCACTCATACATGCCAGCTTTCGTGGCAACCTGGCATATTTGGGCCTGCCAATCATTATTTACTTTTTTGAAGGTAAAACAGAATTACATGGATTCGCAGCTATTTGTCTTGCTCCGCTCATTCTTTTATATAATACGCTCGCGGTATTTTTTCTGATCATCTTTTCAAAAAAAGAACAAAAAATTAGCCCGAAGATTTTTATTGGAAAACTGATTACCAACCCACTACTTATTGGTTGTGCCATCGGCACGTGCTTGTCCTACTCATCCATTTCGCCCATAGCCTTAAAACCATTTGAGTTGGTGGGAGAATTTGCACTGCCATCCGCCCTGATCGCTCTCGGCGCATCATTGCGTCTCGATCGCCTTAAAGGGAAATTGCTGCTACCTGGGATTGCCAGTGTTATCAAACTGATCATTACACCACTGGCGGGCTACCTTATCGGCTTTTATATTTTCAACTTAAGTGCCGATCACTTAAAACTTATCATGATATTTCTCGCCACGCCTACAGCTGTTGCAAGCTTTGTGCTCGCTGAACAAATGGATAGCGATACAGATCTAGCTGCTACATCCATCGTTCTCTCAGCTCTTCTGTGCTTTATCCCCATAGCAATCATCCTGGCTCTCTAGTCTGGGTAAGTCATCTCAATAAGAGTGGTGATGTATTGATGTTTGATTTAGTCGGATCACGATAACGATAGATAACAGTACACTTTTTGACAGATAACGGATTCACTAGCCTGCTTTGGCTTCATTACAGGAGGAAAACTTCTCCCAATGTCTTTTCTGGCAATAAAATCGTTTAAAAGACAGCTTGGATAAGAAATTTAATAGTGGTTCAGTTTATCCCTAAGTTGGGACTTATCACGCTTCAATCTGAGATATTTTGGCACTAAAAATTCATATCGATTAATTATGTAAGTATCTAATTATTATGAAGTTACATATATATTAGTACTAAAAATATGCGCCTATATTTCTGTTGGAAAGAGGGGGAATAACTCATAATTTATGGGGTTCCAAGCACTTAAAATGGTTTAATATGGCTATCCAAATCCCGACTATTTCTGCAGAGAAATATCTTGATATTTCATCACGTTGGTAAGTATCAATTCACACTATTTTGCATGATATTTATTAAGTTTTTGGCAATTTATGTAAATATTTTGAGAGTGTGTTTAAATGAGGCTAATTTTTTCCTATCATGTAGTGGTGAATTGTATGAAATCCATCCAAGGCATTTTGCTATAATAAAGACCCTGTATATGGAAATGTAAAAGTGGATTAGCAATTTGGAATTAAACCAATATTTTTTAATTTTTACTTTTACAATCCGGAGTTGATAAATGCTTACTTTCGCTGACGTTATTCTAAAATTTCTTGAACTTTTCAGTGGCCGGGCGAATTTGGTTGCTGAGCGTTTTTCCCTTACAAATCGGCGAACCCGCCGCAGAGCAGCCAGAGAACTAATTCGTCTCGGTGCTGCACCCGCAGGATTCAAGATTCTTCCAAAACTTAAACCCTACCACAAACCTGTATCCATCTTCCAGCGTAAAATGGATGATTTTAAGGAAACAGCTTCAGACCTCTATGAAAAAACCATATCGTCCATTCGTGGCCCTCGTAAATCGCCCAAAGCACCAAAGAATCCGAAAAAGAAAAGTGCCCTTAAAAAACTGATCAGTAAACTTAAGAAACAGAAGGCCCGAAAGGCAGAGAAAGAATGGATGGGTCTCGAACAACTCGAAGAGCGCATTCTTTTATCCGCAAGTCCAAACGATCCGAATTCAGGGCTGGTTGACAGTGCCTTGATTGTGAACTACGAAAATAGCGATGTGGATATCATTGATGAAGACAGTGACTACAGCACTCTGGATGCTGTCGATGTTCTGGATATTAGCAGCAATGGTACCGTTATCGTTCCCGGTCTGAGTATTGAAGGTAACATGGAATTGGTCTTGTCGGGTGAGATGGCTCATGATGTTTACGATACACAGCCGGTGATTCGTAATATCGTGATTGTCGATTCGGCAGTGGATGGCTATCAGGATATTTTAGATGATCTGGCCCTAAGCAACGTCATGGTCTTTGTGCTGGATGCTGACCAAGATGGTATTTCGCAGATTAGTTCAATTTTAGCTGATTTTAGTAATTTGGATTCCCTGCACATTTTGTCCCATGGTTCGGAAGGTGAATTGGCACTGGGTAACAGCGTGCTGAACTCTGAGAACCTGAGCGATGTAGATTTAAGTGCCTGGGCGACTGCCCTTGGGGAAGGTGCCGACCTCTTGCTCTATGGCTGTAATGTTGCTGGCAACGAAACGGGTGTAGGCTTTGTCGAAGATTTGTCTGAATTGATCGGGGCGGATGTTGCAGCTTCCGACGATCTAACCGGCGCTGTACAACTGGGCGGCGACTGGGAACTGGAGTACGCCAGTGGCGCTATCGAAGCAAATGGGATCGTTTCAGATTATAACGGTACGCTTGAAATAATTACGAGTACTGGAGCGGATGAAGCTTTAGCTCCAGCATCTGCTGGAACAGATGACTCATTTGTTTTTTCTGATGGCTGGGGTGTTGATACAGTTACAACAGACGGTGGTACCGACTCGCTTGATTTTAGTGCAGTGACTGGAGATTTATCCATTGAGGTTACGGCTTCAGACATATCGATTACCGAGGGAGCAAATACTGTAAATAATATCACGGATGCGATTGATAGTGTAATCTCGGGTACTGGTTCAGATACCTTGAATATCACGGGTGCTGTAGGCGATAATACTATAACGATCGCAGGTGATGGCAGTACCTTAACTTACAACGGCACAACTTTTATCCTCGCAGACATTGAGACGATTACTTTTACAGGAGTCGCGGGTAGCAATTTACAGCTTTCCGGTGGAACAGCTCTCAGTCTCACATCAACATCGGCAACATTAAATGGTGTGACGGGCGGTTTTTCATCAGTAACACAAATAAAAACAGACGCCTCAACAGTTTTATCTCTAAGTGGTCTCGCAGTGGGTTCGAATACCTTTGCATTTAGTGGCGATGTATTAACAGCGGCAGGAGTAACTGTCGATTTGAGTGCTGTGACATCGTCTTCAATTGTAGGAAATGTTGGAGCGTCAACACTTGCAGTAACAGGAGCGACGTCCTTAGATTATCTGTCTTCTACAAGTGTAGAAGTGAACGGTAATACAGTGAATGTAGATGCTAACGCGAGTCTGGGAACTGTAACCACCGCGGCCGCTGCGTTCACACTGAAAAATGAATCCAATGATGATACGGTGGCGGTAGCGGCAACATCTCTAACGATGACTAGTAGTACAGACTATGCAGCACTGGCAATTGATACGACTACAGCGACATCTGTCATTTACGATGGTGGAACGACTGCAGCAGTCACTTTAAGTGGCGCTACTGCGCTGGGAATCTCTGGGGCAGCAGCAACGATTAACAGTGGAACTGTTAGCTTAAACAATATCACGACTTTAAAAGCTGTATCTGGAACGACCTTAACTATTTCGGGTGCTGATGATACACTCACTGTGGCAGATAATGGAGCAACGGCAACGCTGACAGGTGGGCCTACAATTGATATGGCTAACGTCGACTCTGTGTTGTTTGATGATGGTGGTGATACAACTGGCGATATATTAGTTCTTACCGGTGCGGTAGGCGATAATACTTTAACGATCGCAGGCGATGGCAGTACCTTAACTTACAACGGCGAAGTTTTTACCCTTTTAGAGATTGAGAACATTTCCTTTGCAGGCGTTGCGGGCAGCAATTTGCAGCTTTCCGGTGGAACAGCTCTCAGTCTCACATCTACGTCGGCAACACTAAATGGTGTGACGGTGAGTTTTTCATCAGTTACACAAATAAAAACAGTCGGCTCAACAGTTTTATCGTTAAGCGGTCTCGCTGCTGGTTCGAATACCTTTGCATTTAGTGGCGATGTATTAACCGCGGCAGGCGTAACTGTCGACTTGAGTAATGTGACATCGTCTTCAATAGTAGGAAATGTGGGAGTGTCAACACTGGCAGTAACAGGAGCGACGTCCTTAGATTATCTGTCTTCTACAAGTGTAGAAGTAAACGGTAATATCCTCAATTTAGATGCTAACGCGAGTCTGGGAACTGTAACTACTGCAGCCGCAGCGTTCACACTGAAAAATGAATCCAATGATGATACGGTAGCGGTAGCGGCAACATCTGTAACCATGACTAGTAGCAGTGATTTTGGATCGCTGGCAATTGATACGACTACAGCGACATCTGTCATTTACGATGGTGGAACGACTGCAGCAGTCACTTTAAGTGGCGCGACTGCGCTGGGACTCTCCAGTTCAGCAGCGACGATTAACAGTGGCACTGTTAGCTTAAACAATATCACCACCTTAAAAGCTGTATCGGGAACGACTTTAACTATTTCGGGTGTGAATGATACACTCACAGTGGCGGCTGCTGGAGCAACTGCAACACTGACAGGTGGGCCTACAATTGTTATGGCCAATGTCGATACTGTAGTTTTTGATGATGGCGGTGATACAACAGGTGATAGCATTGTCCTAAATGCGCTTACAGGCTTAAATACAATGAATGTAACAGCCGGTACGCTCACATTTAACGGTACGGATTATACAGTTGCAGAACTTGAAAATATAACCTTTACTGGTGTTGCTGGAACAGAGTTACTACTCACTGGTTCCACAACTCTGGATCTTGTTGGTACAACAGGTATCGATATGAACGGGGTCTCAATTTCTTATACGTCGGTTGAGCTTATCCAAACAACTGGTATCACAACGATAAATATTGATGGTGAAAGTGCGGCTACAGCAACATTAACACACACCTCTGCCACAGAACTCAACTATGAGGGTCAGCGAATAGAACGTACTGTCGCTCTCACAAATCTTACCTTAAAAGACGTTACGAGTTTCATAAACAAGGGCAATGCCGGAGATGAGACGTTCACAGTAAATACGGCAGTGGATCAAGTCGTCTATGATGGCGTTACTTTGGCGTTGACAAATGTGACAAATCTCGAAATCGATGGCGTCAGTGGAACGGATATTATTAACTATGACGCCAATAATACTCTTGTTGCAGTAACTGAGACGCCGCCGGGAACAGGGAATATAAATAATGGCGCAGCGATACCGACGACTTTACTAACATATAAAAATATAGATTCGGTAGAGATAACAAATGACGATGCACTATTCATTAATCAGGCAAATACCGTAACTGTCTTTGAAAAAATGCTGCCATTTCTAAATGCGTTTGCTTCTGAAAATATCATTCCGCTTACCAATAAAAGTTTTGGAGAGGTACTAAATTTTACTGAAATATTTAAGCAATTAAATGCAAGCATTGAAGTTGATGCTGATTATACAGTCGGTGAGTTAAAGACACTTTTTACTACGGCATTAAAAACGGCTGTTGAAGCTGCACTAAGTGGATCTGTTCTAACAGTTACTTTAACAGATGTCGATTCGCGCTTCGAAAATGGCGTTAAAATTATCGAGTTTGATGTGAAACTGGTATTAGTTGACACAGTCTCTCTCAATTTAATTGTTGCGTCAGATGATACTCCTCTGTCAGGATTTCAGGATGGCGCGCAGTATTACGCCGAGCAAAATGTAAATTTTTACAATAACGTTCCAACAAAAATACTGGCTCCAGCGCTTGATACAGAGCCTCCAGCAACCCAGTTGGGGACATTTACCCTTATATCGACATTTACGCTTGATATGGTCATGGATGTTGGCGATACCGTTACAGTTGATATTAATGAACTATCCGGAAAAGTTACAGACGCAAATGCCGCATTCGCGACAGCCTCAGCTGTAACACTCGGTACTAATGCTGGGGTAATGCTTGGTCTTCTCGAGACAGATATTACTGCGGCAACAGTTAATCTTGATGCCTCGTTTAGCTCGACTTTTGCAAGTGTTTTAACGTTGGCCAATTTTTACTCCTTTGAAACTGGAGTCCAGGGAGATGACCTGGACACAGTGGAAGGAAAAGCCGATAGAAACCAAATAGATTTTGATGCATTAGAGACAGGTCGCACAGAGACAGGCAAATATAAATCAATAGTCTCAGTAACTCCAAAAGCGATCATTGATACTGGTGAACCGACAGTCAACAACTTGCCAACAGGAACCATTACGTTTGGTGATCCGGATGAAAATATGAATGTCTTTTTCTATGAAGATGGCATATTACCTGTTTTTGTCAGCGATGATCTAAATGGCTTTCGTAATATTACAGCAGAGCGCTTAGTTGATGATATGTACCAAATTGCGCTTTGGCTGCAACAGTTAAATCAATCATTAGAATATGGCGAAGCCATTCCTTTTACCGATGGGGTTAACCTCGGTGAATTGGCTAACCATGCCATGTTGTTGGAAAATAAGATTCTTACCAAACTTGTGACAATAAGTGGTTCTACAATCACCTATAACTTTAATACATTACGTGATTTAATGGAGATTACTTATGATAGCGGCAACGGCCTGTCAGTCACCTATAACTCAACAAGCCATGAGTTCGACTATGAATTGACTTTAGCAGATAACTTTAAGAATTATTTGACCTTCAATGAGAACCAAATCATTGAAAATTATAAAGTTGGGGACCCCCTGGAAAGTGTCGTATATGCCGAAACCATTCCTGTTAAGTCGTTCCCGGTAGATTCGTACTTAGTATCGGCTCAAGCTGACTTTATTATAGAATATGATGGTGTCACGCTGCCAACGGCAACGCTAATATTATCGGATACTTATAATAATACTACCATGGCGGATCTAGTCGCAGATATTAATTTGGCGTTTACTGCAGCGGGTATAAATACCTCTGTGACTGCTGGAGATGACGGTGGCGGCAAACTCACTATTACCGGTGCAGACCTGAGTAAATCACTCGAGTTAACTTTCATTCACAAAACTGCTGAGCTTGGTTTTACCAATGCAAGCGCAGCAGTAGCTGGCATTTTAACTGCAGCAACAGTTCCAATACCCACTACCCCTTATATTATCGACAATGTCATAGCGGATTTTAATTACGTTCTGTCAGCCAAGGCAGATTTTGTTATAAAGTATGATGGCGCCCAGCTGAATATAGCGACTCTTTCTTTTGCAGATACGTATGATAATACGAGTATGGCGGATTTAGTCGCAGATATTAATGCCGCCTTCAGCGCAGCGGGTATAGATGGATTTGTGATAGCAGGCGTTGATGGCGGTGGAAAATTAACGATTACGGGTGCCGATTCATCAAAATCGCTTGAACTTATATTCGATAAAGATACAGATTTACTCGGTTTTAATCTGGGCCAGCAGACCTCGGGCTTCTTAAGTGCGGCTTCCAGTCCCACTTCGCCAACGGATCCGGCGAAGCCCTGGATATTATCAGACTTAACGGAAACGCAAGCCGATTTCATTATCAAGTATGATGGGATCACGCTTAGTACGGCGACACTCTTGTTTTCAGCAACTTCGGATAATACCTCCATGGCAGATTTAGCTGCTGATATTACCGCGGCCTTCACGACCGCGGGAATCAATACATCCATAACTGTTGCAGTGGATGCTGCGGGTAAACTTGTGATCAAGGGGGTAGATAAGAGTAAGTCTTTAGAACTGACTTTCACCGAAGATACCGATCTACTTGGTTTCGTAAATGGAACGAGTAATGCTGCGGGCACAGCAGGCGTACTCACTGCCGTGAGCAAGCCAGGCGCAATTGCGGATTTTCGTATCAAGTACGATGGTAATTATCTGTCGACGGCCTCATTAGATTTAGCTGATCATTATGCTAACAGCACGGCTGCAGACTGGGCAACGGATTTAAATACTGCTTTCACAGCAGCTGGTATCGACAGCTATGTCACGGCTGGAGTGAGCGCAGGTAAATTGACGATTACGGCTGCCGATACGAACAAAGATTTGGAACTTCACTTCAGCGAACACAGCTATATTATGGGCTTTATTGCGGGAACAACATCTGTGGCGGGTGTCTTGACCGCAGCTGAAACCCCGACGGCGATCAGCCCCGAAAAAGTTGACTATTTGACCGTAGACTTCAAGATTGAGTATAACGGAGCTATGCTTCCGACTGCGATGTTCAAGCTCAGCGATACCCATGGTAATACTGGGATGGCTGATCTGCTGGCGGATATTAACGCGGCATTTGTAGTAGCGGGCATTGAGACAAAAGTTATCGCGGTCGAGCGTGACGGAAAAGTCGCACTCAAAGGCGCTAATGATACAGATGAGATTCGCTTGACATACAGCGGCAAGACAGGACTGGTCGGTTTCCTCTTTGGTGCGGAATCTAGCATTGAGTATACAAGTCCAGAGGGTGGAGATATAGAAAAAATCACCGTAAAAAAGAGCAGTGTAGAAGCTGTGGAAAGCCCCTTTGGTGTGACTACAGCATTTGATTTTAGCAGTAATGCTGGAATCATTATGCTTGATTTCAAAGTGGATGACGTCGACCAAGTGGCATTGTTTGACATGGCAACAACAGTAGGGAATACGACAATTACCAACCTTGTGACCGATCTAAATGCAGTGCTTACAGCGATAGGAGTCACTGCTGGTGAAAGCGCGGGTAAGCTGACATTTAAGGCGACCAGTGCTACAGAAACCCTGTCCTTCAATTTTTCAGATCTAGATGTGTCTATGCTAGGATTACTTTCTAGTACGGACTACAGCGCGGTAGCTGGAGCAACGGTGACTGCAGAGAACACACCTTCTGGAAACGGTGCTACAGTATTTGAACTATTACCGACAATTGTTTTAAACTTTGAAATTAATGGTTTAGCAGTGACTCCAGTGAGCTTCAAGTTTTCTGATACCTCAGGGAATACAACAATAGATCATTTAATCACGGATATTACGACTGCATTAACGACTGCAGGTATTGAGACCATTATCGTAGTGGGAAAAACTGCCGATGGGGAACGACTCAAATTTTCAACATTAGTAGCAGGCGATACACTTAAGCTAAATTTCGGCAATGCAGAGGCTGCTTTATTAGGATTCATCAATGGTGCGGACTCCCTGATATCCCTGATAACAGTGAATACCGATATAAGTGCGGACATTGATTTCGGATATGACATCGATACAATCGGCATGTCGCCGTTGACTGCAGGTGGCGCCGGAATCGTGGAAAACCTGACAGAAATGACCGCTGCAACGCCTATAAGTGCATTTGATTTTGCCTCTGATCCAAACTTTAGTTTTAGTCTGTGGATCGATGGTGTAGCAACCGTCGTGACAATTACTGCTGGTGATTATGCTGACCAAGCCGGAATGTTAGCAGCTTTAGAGGCAGCGATGGTGACGGCAGGATTAAATACGCGCTTAGAAGCACAGGCAACCATTATTAATCAGGAAGATCCCAAAGTGGTAATTACCGCAGTGGGCGATGTTTCTTTGGGATATACGATTGGTGATGTGGTGGATGAAGATGTTTTTGATCAAGCGAATACTGATCTGGCTGGCGGACTGACACCGGCAACAGGTACTGATACGATGTACTATGACTCGGGTGTTTTCTTTTATTTTATTGTTACAGATACGTCAATAAACCGTTTGTTTATTACGGCATCAGATGAAACGAGACTCGACAGCATTTTGGGCTTTGAAAATGGACAGGGCAAGCAGAAAGACGTGATTGACAATGCGTCTATTAGAGATACATCATCTTTAGATACGATTTTTGAATCTGTTTGGGAAGAAAGCGACGTTGTTATCGACTTTGGTTTTACCGAGTATAGCAGCACAAATGCAGCGGCTCAATCGTATACACACTTAACTCATGATTTCACTAAGGATGTCGCGATCGTTAATATGACGACATTTGGTGCGTCAGGTATTTCTGGTTCTCAAGAAGCGCTAACAGATTTTCTGGACTCTGATAGTATCGGAGATATCGCCACTAATAAAACGCTAACGAGTCCAGCAAGTTTAAGTACGCCAGATGCCGATGACCAATTCCTTTTTAGCTTTACAGGAACACTTTTGGGTGATGAAGCAAATGCAACAGACAGCACGTTAGTTTATACCGCAGAACGCGCAGACCTTTTTAGTGTAGCACCACTTGAGGTTGCAAGTGCAGCTAACGGTAATACCACAGAAGCCCTGGATCTTATAAGCGCCGACGACATCGTTACGGCATTAGAGGAAGTGAACAGGCTCCTTAAACAGACGAATGGCGATGTTCTCTTTGGCACAAATATTCCTGGGATCGGGTTAAATGCGACGACAATCAATACCTACCTTAAACAATTCTCTAACATGGTCAGCAAGGTTTCCAAAGAAAATTTTGAGAATTATCAGGAACTTATTCAGTACATCAATGAAGCGATTGGCCAGACGGGATTCGCCGCAGGACAGGGCATTACTCTTCCAGGAATAAGCTTCGACTTTAATCAAGATATAGTGACGCTGAATTTTTACATGGAAGTCGATGACAGTGTAGACTTTGACCTTTTCCTCAATGCGTATGAACTGGCTCTATTAGATACGACAGATATCGCTACTAATATTCCGAATCTGAATAATGAGTTTATCACGATCATGGGCGTAAATGCTCAGGATAAGATGTCAGCCACATCAACTGCAATATTGAATCTTGATATAGAGTTCGATTACTCAGGCGCGGAACTGGTAAAGACCTTGAAAAATACCTCGTCAATGGATGTGGATTTCAAAATAGATGAAACGATCAATACCGCGGTACTTGTCGGTGCGGATACCTACTACATCATCGGCGGAAAAATAGTTGTTGAAGATGGCGGCGGGGATGCAAGCTACAGTCTTAGTTTCACAGGTACTGATGGCACTCCAGGTGATCTCGGACTCATTTTTAACTCAGATACAAACTTGGATTTAGTCGCAGATATTGATACGTCATTAGTAGGTGAAGCAGAAATTGATCTGCCCTTTTACAATAGTAATTCAACCAATGATCCAATGACGATTGAAGATGGCGCTCCAGATGTTGCGTCGTCGCTCAATTTTACAATGAGCAATCTCGCCAATGCACTTACGGGAACGGCAGATTCAGTTGTTGTAGCCAATTGGGCAACGGTACCAAATTTCAAGGATCGCACCTCCAGCGCTTTTGGTCGTATCATGGCAGATCCTCAATTATTGATTAACGGTCTTGACCAGATTTTAGAAAACCTCATTTTTGCCATAGAAACACCTTTCTTAGCTCTTGAAAATATTCCGCTAGTAGGCGATGAAATCATGAAAGGGATAGATCCTTTGATTGAAATGATCAATGACTTGCGCAATAATTTAATCTCTTATTTAAATAATCAATATCAGGCAGAACTCGCAAAAACCGATGCGCCGAATGCCATGATTATCATGCGTAATATTCTCTATGATATTTTTCATACCAAATTGGGTATTATGGAAAACTACGATAGCAAAAATGTCGATGGAGTTATACTCCCAGCATCAGCATTTACTGAAACAGATATTGAAACGACGGTCATGAATGGAACAAGTGGAGTCGCGGTAACAGCCGCAACGGCAACCGAGCTTCTAAACGCAACAGGTGTAGAGTACAACTTCCACCTGGGAGATCTCTACACAGTTTCTTTACCTTTCGAATTTGGTTTTGGTACCGATGACTTTGCACTGGATGAAATTCTACCAAATTTCGGTTTCAATGTCGATGCCGGTACCGGAGTGACTTTTGCTCTGGAGTGGGACCTCTATCTCGGTTTTGGTCTGTCGGATACGGAATTATTTTACCTCATTGCGGATCAGACAGAAGATTACGATAGTGATGGTGATGGTATAGATGATGTTGATACAAATGACAATGGCAAATTAGAATCCGTAATAGGAGAAGGGTATACAGACGATGTAGCAGAGTTTACAATCACTGCGGGAGTTTACCTGTCAGATCCGGATACAATAGAAACAGATCCTTTTACCGCTGATATGAGCCTGGGTTTTCTAGGAGCAGATTTTACCGATGGTTTTAACCCTTCAATAATCCTGGAAGCAGATACAGGTCTCACTATTGGCGATATTAAATACGACTGGGCCGGCAGCTCAAAAACGATCAGTATAACAACGAGTGGGGGGACTGAGGTTTATGACCTGAAGGGTGCGACCATAGCCGATATGCTGATTGCTCTCAATGCCGAAACGCTTATCAACCAAGGCATCGTTTTGATACCCGATTTTGCGTCAGCTACTGCAGACCTCGATGGTGAAAGCATTGCCCAGATGTTACAAGATTTCTTCTTGTCTACAGAAGGCGGAACAACGGATACCGGTTTGAAACTACAGGTTATGGCTCTGACCAATGATATTACTAATATTACAGTCAATAGTGCTGAGTTAGGCTTTACAGCTGGACAAAGCCAAGATCTCAGCGACATGGATAAAGAAGCGACAAAGCTGGAAGTGAGTTTTGTCGCAGATATCGTTGAACCGGATTCGGGAGATGGCAATGGCCACATTAGTTTTTCTGAGTTTAGTGGGGATATGTTTGAGGTGGAACTCACTGCTACTGCTCAGGCAGCGATGCAGGTTCACGCTGATTCCGATTATATCGCGACGGCATTTTCATCGGTCACAGATAGCTTGGGCTTTAGTAACTTGAGTTTACCAGAATTCGACTTTGGACTAAAAGCGACTTTTGAAGCGAGTGTCGGTACATCGACAAATTGGGAACCGGAATATGGCATGGAAGGAATTGAATTCCACAACTTCACAGTCGATGCCGAATTTATAATTAAAAACATTTTAAAACCATTGGTCGATGGTGTTTCAGATATTATAAGTCCGCTTAGAAGTTTCTTAGGCGACGGACTTGATGGGGCAGCGGGTCTCTTGAATCAGCCAATACCAGGCCTTTCGGAGCTTAAAGAATATATCGATGCGATCCCGAGTACATTGCTGGAAATGACAGGTGCTGCCGATGAAATCAATGCGCTCTTAGGAAGTATTAAACGCACATTTGCCTTGCTGGATGCGCTGAAGAGTTTTAGTAATACACTCGATGACGGAACACTCAACTTAGGAACATGGATCTATGTGACAGATCCAGAAAGTCCTTTTGCGATTGGTTATCCAGTGCCAAAAATGATTGTAGACATCTATAATAATGTCATGGAAGCCGCAGAAAATGCGGAAGATATAGAAGCGCCACAAGATCTTGGTGGACTGAGTTCGATATTAGGAATGGTCGGAGTGGGTTCTGATTTAACGGAAACACTGGCTGTTGAACCAGGTGGATTTAGGCTGGATCTGCTTAAGCCAGCCAACCTGTTTAAAGTTATTCTAGGCGAACCTTTTGACATCGTGTCTTATAATCTGCCGGGCGTAAATATCACCAATGGTATTGACTATGGATTTGGCTTTTCAGCAGGCGGCAATGGACTGGGCTTTAATATCAAAGGCTCAACGACCATAAATATTTTCCAAATGGGTATTGTCTATGACTCGACTGGGCTCCAGCATATTATGGACTCAATAAATAATGGGCTCGATCCAGATTTCTCCGATTTGTTAGATGGCTTTTATATCCGTACAGTAGATGGAGACGAGATTAGCTTTTCAATGAACTTTAGTGGCGGGGCGAGTATTGATCTAACAACGCCATCTTTTAAAATACCTTATCCTTACTTTTGGGGTATTGACTGGGCAACAATACCGGCATTTGTTATTTTTAAAGTCTCTGCCAGTGTCTCTGCTAATGCGTATTTAGGTTTGGACCTTCAAGATCCCAATGGCGATAATAAATTGCGCCTCGACGAAATTATGATGTTGACAGATAACCTTGGTTCACCACAAAATGCCTTGTGCATGTTCCAGGTATCAGTGTCAGCAGATGCTGCCATGTCGATGTATGCGGAAGTTGCTAATATAACACTTCTAAACCTTTCTCTTGCAGTGGATATCGGTACGACCTTTAGTATCGCTGAAATTTTTGGTATCGACTGCGATTCTGTAGAAGCCAACGCGGCAGTTTTAGCCGAAAAGCAAGGAACTACTCTGCGGATAAATGGTGGTGAATTTGCCTATGCGCGTATTTTTGGTGATGAAGATGACTCCGATGGAAATAATATGCGTATTGTTGCTGATGCTAGTAACATTACTGTTTACAGAGGGTCGGCATCTAAAACATACAGTACAGCTGGAATCACAAAAATAGTTTATCGTGGCAGTGAAGGTGCAGATGTCATTGACTTTAGTGGCTTTAATAATACGAACATTCTTTTAGATCTCGACGGTGGCGCTGGCAATGATATTATAAAAGGCGGCATAAGTAAGGATGGCAGTATATTGTCAGGAGGACTTGGGAATGATATCATTACAGGCGGCTCGGCAGCTGAATACATTTTCGGAGATGAAGGTGATGATACGATACTAGGCGGAGCAGGAGCAGATATAATTGTCGGCGGTGTCGGTACAGATACGATAGACGGGCAGGGGGGAGATGACATCTACCTTTACGGTTCAACACGGGATGAACGCTATGGCTGGGGCTCAGATACTGTAACAGATTCTGGCGCATCGACTGGCGATAAACTCGACATGACTGCAATTCGCAGCTCGGACTCGTTGTTATTTAGCTTAACATCTACAGGCGGCCTGGTTACTGCTGGAGATGCAGGATCAACTGCAAAAAGAGTGACGATCACAGGCACTGGAATCGACCATTACCTCGGTGGCAAAGGAAGCGATATATTTAATATTGTTAGCAATGGGGCTAATAACTGGACTCTGGATGGCGATGAAGGCGCTGATACATATGTCGTTAGTAGTAGCCTTACGGGGAATCTGACAATTGCCGATACGGGTAAAACATTAACAAATGATGGCGCTACAGACCGTTTTATTATTGAGGGAACGACTGGAAATGACACTATTGCCTTCGATAAAGATAGTGTAATTCTGTCCCCAACAACCACGTTAATTATTAATGCGAGTTTGGAAAAGATTGTCTTCAATCTCAAAGCAGGCAATGATACTGTAACCGTTAAGAGTACCCGTTCCACAACGAGCCTTATCGTCAACGGTGGTGATGGTGATGACGAGCTGAAACTTGGTTATGATACGGATGGAACAGCATTGAACTTAAACGATATACTCGCTGTAAGCAATATTGGTAAGATTGAGTTTAATGCCGGTTTTGGTTATGATACCCTCACGCTAAATGACTCCTCAGATTCCAGCAGTAATACAGGCGACGATAAACTTGTTGTCGGTAATGGTATTTTTACAGGACTAGGAATGGATGAAGGGGTTAAGGCAACTGATTTAGACAAGTTTATTGTTAACCTTGGTTCAGCTTCAGATGAAGTCGATGTCACCAATATTTTAGCAGAACCGGACAAAAGTAATAATAATGTGTATCTCGAAATATACGATGCTGAAATTTATGGCAACGACGGAGCCGATGATATTAACATCATCGAATTCCACGGTGACTTGAAAATTCATACAGGTGCTGGTGCCGATACAATCAATGTGAAAAATTACAAAGGCTTGACGGCGATTGACAGTGGTAGTGGAAACGACATTATTGATCTTGAAGTTATTCACCAAGCCACGAGTCCGTTTGTTCCCTTGTCTAACGTGATAGATCCAAATGATGCGGCCTATGCCGCCGCGGATAAAGGTAAAACAGGTATTACCGGTATTGGTAATGGTATCGATGGCGGTACTGGTAATGACTTGATCTACTTGCGTACGTCTACAGGCCAAGTCGATATAGATGGACAAGACGGTTCAGATAATGTCTACATCGGTAGCTTAGCTCCAGAATATGCTGTCGACCAGCCAGAAAGCGGAACTCTAAATGGTATAAAAGGCGATGTGAACGTTTCTGATAGCGGTTCAACTGGCAGTGATATCTTACATATAAATGACTCTGCTGATGGCACGGATAATACAGGAACATTGACTTCCACTACTTTTTCTGGTCTGGGTATGAGCGATGCGGGAGTTACAGGCCCGGATAATAATAATGGTATCATTACGTATGCAAATCAGGAAACGCTAAACCTTTATTTGGGTCAAGGAAATGATACTCTCAATATCACGAGCACACATCTTAGCACAACAAATATTGTCGCTAATGGCGGTTCAGATATTATCTATGCAACCCTTCTTTCTGCTACGGTTAATATTACCGGCGACTTTGAAACCAATGTATTGGCGGCAACACGTGACGTGAATGAAGGCGATGACCATATCTTTGTTGATACAATTGCGGCAGGTTCACAGATCAACATAGCCAC
>JABSQK010000741.1 GCA_013215875.1 Lentisphaeria bacterium | reverse complement strand
GTTTGTGGTTATGGCGATGTTGGTAAAGGCTGTGCCCAGGCACTAGTCGGACTGGGTTGCCGGGTGATTGTAAATGAGGTCGACCCAATTTGTGCCTTACAGGCGGCAATGGAAGGATTCAAAGTCTGCACGGTTGAAGATGCTCTGCCAGAGGGTGATATATATGTAACGACCACAGGTAATGCAGACATTATCACGATCGAACATATGAAAAAAATGAAGGATCAGGCCATCGTTTGTAATATCGGCCATTTTGATAATGAAATTCAGATCAATGAGCTGGATAACTTTCCGGGCATTGAAGTGATTGAAATCAAACCGCAGGTGGATAAGTACACGTTCCCGGATGGGCATGAAATCTATATGCTTGCTAAAGGCCGTTTAGTCAATCTCGGCTGCGCGACCGGACATCCTAGTTTTGTTATGAGTAATTCG
This sequence comes from Lentisphaeria bacterium, assembly GCA_013215875.1. Lineage (GTDB taxonomy): Bacteria > Verrucomicrobiota > Lentisphaeria > JABSQK01 > JABSQK01 > JABSQK01. The sequence continues at coordinate 2,434 of JABSQK010000741.1, read as the reverse complement.
TTTACAAATCAAACCCTTGCACAAATAGACCTCTGGGAAAATGATTATGAAGTGGGCGTATATACATTATCCAAAATACTGGATGAAGAAGTGGCACGATTGCATCTCGATAAAATCGGCGCGAAACTCACAACGCTCACACAGAAACAAGCGGATTACATTGGTGTGCCAGTCGATGGCCCATATAAGCCTGAACATTACAGATACTAATTACGATATCTGAGGCCCTCAGGAAAAAGCAATTTATACAAAAAAAATGGCATCTCACAGTGAGATGCCATTTTTTTGTTTAAATCTATTTTTAAGTCTTAGCGTCCGCCGCCGCCACCGCCGCCGCCGCGGTTATCTTCACGAGGTTTTGCTTCGCTTACACGAATGCGCCGGCCTGAAACTTCTTCGCCATCAAGGGCACTGATTGCTGCTTGTCCTGCTTCTTCACTCGACATTTCGATAAAAGCAAAACCCTTTGGTCTGCCTGTGTCTCTGTCATTTATGATGCGTACATTTGTAACTTCTCCATGAACTGTAAAGGTTTCACGTAGATCGTCTTCTGTTGTAGCGTAGTCGAGATTTCCAATGTATATGTTCACTTTGTGCCTCTTGGCTGAAAGGTTTATTAAAATTACTGGGTCTGCTGGCAAACCAAACCTGCAGGCAGTTCCTAAATCACTATGACTTTACCTTATTATTGAATGAGTTCAATATATAAGGTAAGAAAATAGTTGGCAGGTTCTTTGTCATAAATAAAAAAAAGTGCGAGGGAGATAAAGAGCTGAATGGCGGCTGTGTTTTCACAACTGATTGTTAATGAAACAGATCTATAAACCCTCCAAATGATTAAAACTACCCTCAAATATATATAAAATTCCCAAGACAACATTTTTTATAAAAATAAAGCAAATACCTTGGAAATAGAATAAATTAACCTGAAAACACCCCTTTTTGAAAAAATTTCTGGACTAGACATATTTCCTATATATCATATAGTCCGAATAGAAGTATTTTATCGTAAATTGTAGTATAAAAGTAGATATAAGTATGGTCCCATTATCAGAATTAGGAAAATATAAAAAACTTGCTGAGCTATTTGTTTTGGCAATGAAGGCAGACCCTTCCATAAATGTTGCACAAAACAATACGGCTTTGAATAGCTTAATGGATTGTGGGTTGAATGAGCGTCAGGCTGAAAGTTTCCTGAATACTGCATTTGATAAGAATTCACGGGGTGCTATTCGCCCTTCTGATGAAACACTGCGAGGCGTAGCAGATTCATTTAGACCACGCGAACATGGGTTTATTTTGGAACAAGTTATGTTGATCCTCGAAGCAGGAAATGTGAATGAAGCAATCCAGGAATTTTTTGACGTCTGCACAAAGTACTTATATCACGAAGAATTTCAGTAATTCTAAGCTGACTTAGCATGACATGTACCCCCCCCTGACTTTTAGTGTTGATTGAGTACTAATTTGAGTTCTTCAAATGCCTCATCCCAATTGGAATACTCATTTATCCCCTGTCTAAGATACCCATCTAGCGGCTCTTTTTTTTGTATGGCCCAGTCGATCTTGGGATTTGTACCACCCTGATATGCTCCAATGTTAATCAAGTCCTCAACCTTTTTGTAGGTGCCCAATATTTCTCTCACCTGTCGTGATGCTTCAAGGTGTTCCACTGTCGTTACATTATTAATCACGCGGCTTATACTTGCCAGAATGTCAATTGCCGGATAATGCCCGCGCATCGCAAGCTCTCGAGATAATACAATATGCCCATCCAGTATTCCCCGAACGGAATCTGCTATCGGGTCATTCAAATCATCACCTTCTACCAGCACAGTGAAGCAGCCGGTAATACTTCCCTTGTCATTATTTCCCGCGCGCTCGAGCAATCTTGGCAGCAAGCTGAACACACTGGGCGGGTAGCCTTTTGTTGCAGGCGGTTCACCAATGGCCAGGCCAATCTCCCGCTGGGCCATGGCAAAACGGGTCACTGAATCCATGACCAGTAAAACTTTTTTGGATTTATCCCTGAAGTATTCAGCAATGGCCATAGCCAACTCTGCACCACGAACGCGTTGCAAGGGTGGTTGGTCAGAAGTGACAACAACTAAAATGGATTTTTTCATGCCCTCGGGCCCCAGCGAATCCTCGATAAAGTCTCGTACCTCTTTACCACGTTCACCAATAAGCGCTATGACATTTACATCTGCATCCGAATGCCGGCAAAGCATTCCCAAGATGGTACTTTTGCCCACACCGCTACCAGCAAATATGCCAATACGCTGGCCAATCCCGCAACTCAGGGCGCTATCGATCGCCCGTATGCCTGTGACAAATTGTTTGTCGATGCGTATCCGGCTCATTGATGGAGGTGCTGCCCGGTGAACAGGCCAAATCGCTTCGTAGTCCCAATCACCTTTGCCGTCAATTGCAT
>JABSQK010000740.1 GCA_013215875.1 Lentisphaeria bacterium | reverse complement strand
GGCGTTCTACTTCTTGTGTTAAAACGCCCTTTCAGGGCTTGGGTATGTTTATCTATTTCATACCCGGCATTGCATACCGGGCTATCTTAGAACACGGCTTCACCGTTACATTACTGAGTTCAGATCAGTTCCCGTTTTTTCAATGCAGTATCCATAAGCGGGGCGATTTGTTTTTGTATATCGCTGTTGGCAAAACCCATCCAGCTTACGTCAGAATCCAAGTCCAATGGGCAGTTTAAGGCATTGCCGTATTCATCACAGACAAGGACCCCCAGCTTGCGGGCGATTAGCTCTGTGCAAATATCATAAGGATGACAGCAAATGCCCATCTTAAGCCCGCGTTCATTCAAGACCTTTTCCATTACCGGGCGTATGTCAGCGACGAAGCGATCATGTCCCGCCATAAGTTCGTAGAGCTGCCCGCCAGTTGATATGTATTGATCTTCAAAACAATGGGTCTTTCCCTCTTTTACCGGGCCCAGGGCAGCAAAGACAATTTCTTCATCAATGGCTGCAAGCTCTTCCCGTACGCCTGGGAAAAAGCGCGATATCATTGCAAATCCGTGGGCAATCGTGGTGGATTTTGAAGGGGCCATTTTCACCGGTGATGTTTCGTCAGTGATGCGGTTATAGCGTTCAATAATCGGTGCATGCATTTCGCGTGTCACATAAAGCATGTCGGAAAGGTGCTGTTTCACAAGTGGTATTTCAGTCTGAATGGCAAACTCAATATCCTGCAGAGATGTCTGCTCACCCTTATTTGGTGCGACCCCTGTTAAAATCCAGGACGGACGTTTCTGGTACATCACACAGCGTGTACCATCAATGGGGTCAACAATGATACGCCAGACAGCATCCTCAGCAGCGGTGCCTTCCGGCAAGACGATGCCTTCGTTGGCCAGTCCTTCAGCAATCAGAATAACGGGTACTTTGGGGGCAATTTCATTTTTAACAAATTCGATTAGGAGTTCTTCCGAGACAATATCCACCGCGTATATGGTATCGCCTTCGCTTTCATGGGCAATCTCGGATAATTGTTCCAGCGAGGCCTTTTCGCATTCGGCAACAACTGCATCGCGAATCATCGCATGCAATTTTTTTAGCGGTTCGATTAAGTCTGTTATATTGTTCATTGCAGATCCCTTTTATGCAGCCGTTATTTTAAAGAAAAGTGAGTATTTGATACAGCGATTAATTCCGCGGCTTTATCTTCGGGGCTGGTATCGCTGAGAAAGTTTCCACCGCCAATTTCCGGCCCGGCTAGAAATTTTAATAAATTTGGTTTGCGCAATGGCGGATGAAATTGAATATGAAAATGATAGCTGCTGTAGTAGTCGCCATCCGTCGGTGCCTGATGCAAGACCATCACATACGGAAAGCTCATTTCCCAAAGATTATCAAAACGCACTAGGGTATCTTTCAGTGCGGCGGAGAGGTCAAGGCGTTCTGCCTCTGACAAACTCGCGATGCTGACATGGCTTGCCTTTGGAGCAACATATACTTCATAGGCATAGCGCGCAAATTACGGAACAAAGGCAATGGCATTGTCATTTTCAAATAAGACTCTGCGGCCATCTTCTTTTTCGGATTTAATAATGTCGCTAAATAGATTGCAGTCGTTTTTGGCTCGATAGTTGACCGATGCATTCACTTCAGTCTCGATGGTTTTGAAAACAAAATTGTTTGCATAAATCTGGCAATGCGGATGCGGATTTGAGACACCCACTTCATGACCCTTATTCTCAAAGGTTAAGATATGTTTTACATCTGGAATTGCCGATAGCTCGGTATATTGCTTCTGCCATTCGGCTAATAAGTCATCTATTTCGTTTACAGCGAGTTCAGCCAAGGTCAGATTATGTTTTGCACTGTAGCAAATTACCCGTGCTTTACCGCGGGCGGGCTGGTTTTTATAGATGCCGGAAGCGGGCTCGGGTTCGGGCGAATCCATGCCCACACAGGGATGATCATTGTCGAAACTAAAGACACCATCGTATTGAGGATTTTCATGACCACCCACACGGGTATTGCCCGGACAAAGATAGCAATCTGCATCATAGTCGGGTTTACTGGCAATTTTATCAGTGGTTTTACCGCTCCATGGGCGGTTATTTCTGTGCGATGCGATAATCACCCACTCTTCGCGTAAGGGGTGCCAACGTTGTTCCCAAGCCATAAAAATGATCTTCCTTAATTGTTAAATCCAAATGGGAATTTAGATTAATAAAAAATATAGTCAAGATCATTAGTTATAATGAAGGATGCTTTAAATGAATCGGGAATGTTATGAATGCGGCTTTGTCGCATCTAAAAATGCCAGCCATTGTGCAAAATGTGATTCCCCATTGAGGGAATTTCCTGAAGATACAATTCTTGTGGTGGATATTGCTCACAATGGAGAAACCGTTAAAGAAGCGCTGGATAAACTCAAGAAAGAGATAGACAAATCGCCGGCGAGCAGTGAATTGCTCATTATTCATGGCCAGGGGGAAATTGCCAATTCCGTACTCAGTCATCTCGAATTTTTAAAAAGCACCCGAGTGATACATAATTTTACCCCTGAAAATGCAGGTGCTGTGCTTATTGAGATTTGAATCTGGCAATCAAAGACCCATAGCCTGAACTCCCCTTCAGCAAAATCTTGGTTTCGAGCTTGAATCAGAGCTTAAAACGACTAGTTTTAGGCCCTTTGGATTTTCGACTATTTCTATTTAACTTTTTGGAGCTTATATATAATGACTATTTTTGAACTGTTTCTACTTGAAGGAACGACTAAAGGTCCTGGCTTAGGCAGTATGATATTTCCATTTGCCATCATGATCGCTATTTTCTATTTTATGCTTATTCGGCCACAGCAACGAAAGCAAAAAGATCAGGATAATATGCTCAGTAAAGTGAAAGCCGGCGATACGATTACGACTATCGGGGGAATAAAAGGCACCGTTAACAGGGTGGAAAAAGCAACTATAATACTTGAAGTATTTGATAAAAGTAAAATTGAGTTTGCCATAAACAGCATTGCAAAAGTAGATAGCAATGAGGACAATGGCAAAAAAGATACGGATAATAAATAAAAGAACTAATTTATGAACGAAGATAAAAAATCCCTATTCTGGCGCCTGGTACTAATTATACTTGTATTGGCTTGCTGGACCTGGGCACTAATTCCTATAAACGATAAAGTCTATTTTGAGACAGCTGTAAAACTTGTTAAGAATTCCGATGCCAGATATGAAGAAATTCTTGACCGTGCGAAAAAATACATTGCCGAGTCTGATAAAACCTACCCAATGTCCGAAGAACTGGCCGTGCTCAAGGCAGCGAATACAAGCCATCTGCAAATTGCCCTCGACGATGCGCATATACTCAACAATAAAGTAAAAGCCTGGGTCGATAAAAATGAAGGCGACCCTGC
>JABSQK010000074.1 GCA_013215875.1 Lentisphaeria bacterium | reverse complement strand
TACTCATGGCCAGAATGGTGGCTGCAGCCAATTTGCGGCCAGCATGCTCGGCATTTTTTTCACCAGTAGCCAAGGGATAGCTGTTGATGTTGGCACTGCATGCCTGACAGAAAAGAAAAATTCCTTCGCCATATTCGTCACGCAGCGCAGCGGCAGCATAGCCTGGGAAATCTGCACCCATTTCAGTTGACGTCATATGAACGACTACGGGATGTGCGGCATGACTAAAAACAACGCCGATCAACTTCCCATCTGCTGTCCGGGCCTCGAGTACGTCCACCCATGGTATGATTGGGCCATGGAAGTTTGGGGCCATGGTCATGAGTTCACCATTCCAAACACGGCGATGAACACCAATGGCAACCGGCGCTCGACCCACTTTTAGGGAGACAGATTCGGCTTGGGCTTTTGCAGCAACAGCAAGATCGGGAATTTTTGTTACCAGGCTTTCACGCCAGTCCTTTTCCAACTCGCAATGTTTTTCAAATTCAGGAACAGACCACGGTGCGGAATAGGGGGCCGCATGCGTATGGGTGAAATTGAGTATGACCGCCTTAGCTCCGGTGCGCGCCGTTATCTCCTGGCGGATTCGATCGCTTAAAGCAAAGTCCAAAGCCATGAGGTCAATTGACAAGATAAACCACGGTGATTGACCATCATCGACATAAAGGGCTTTTGCCATGAGTGGATCGTGTACCCCGGTGGATATGGCTTCGGGCCCCATTATCATGCCACCAATGGGTGGAGTGATCTCTATTTCTGTTGCTCCGGCTAGCATGTCTCATTCCTCTTTTTATGGGTTTAATCTGCAACAATCTATGACCTCTTTTTATGAAATCAAATAAAAGGTGTCGTGTAGTTGTAATGCATTTAGAGTATGATTGGCTTAAAAATCACCTTATACATTCATTTATTTTTCGACGTAATAGTGTCGAATACCGGAAGGAAAAGTGGCTCCAAATACCGTGCACCAAATTTTGACAAATGGTCTCTGTCTCTATAAAGTGGATATCCATCTATTTCCAATATTGAGTAATCATTTTTATCGAATAGCAGCGAATCAGAGTTTAGAATAGTAACATTTGATGTTTTCGAAATATCTTGCAATATTTTATTGCTGAGTGCCTGAAAGGCTAAGTGCTCCTTAAGAGTGATTCCTAGTGTAGGTGTATTATCATTCTTAGTTATTTTCTTTACTAATACCCGGGGAACATTAAATTTCTGATAGGGAACTTGTTGTAATATCCAGACCTTAATTTCCGCTTCTTCTAAGGTGCTTATCATATTCTTGAGCTGTCTACTAAAAGCCCCAGGGGAATAGGTGAATGAGGGAGTAATGTCGCTACTATCTGTAATTAGCCTGTTAGTAGTACCATTAAAATCCTGTATGTTGGCAGTCCAACGGGATATAAGTATGACATATTTAATCTCATTCTCAAGAATAAAATCAACCACGGCCTGTTTCAGGTCAACAATTTTCTTTCCATGCTTAAGTCTCCATGTATTTGTAATGGGCAAAGTTCCTGCTTTTGTTGCACAATATCCAGATATATTATATTGTTTCGCCATAACGTTTAAATGACTAGATAATGCCTTCGCATGGCTATCTCCCCATACTATAAACGTGGGGGTTTTACTCTTATTGCCTATAATTTGAAGTGTTTTAGCTTTGAGTAATCTCTTCTTGTAACGCACATCTATATCTAAATCTCTATTTTTTGCTTCTTCAATTTTTCTGATATCATCAGAGAATCTTTTGATTAAACCATTTTGTAAAGTGATATATGTAGATGCGGTGGTAATTACAATAATGACAGAGGCAGTACAAAAATAAAAAGTTCGTTGAGTTTTCAAAATCAGTCGTTTTCGAAATGGAGTTTCAATGAATTTCCATGACAAAGCAGATGCGATAAAGCAAAAGACAAAGAAAGACAAATATTGGGTGACTGTAGACGGTTGCATATGTTTATATTTTAGAAAAACAAAAAGTGGCCAATGCCATAAATACAAAGAATAAGAAATTAGCCCAGTAAATACAAGCGGCCTAATGCTTAATAACTTACCCAATGAGGTGAGTTTCGTTGTGTTTGAATATAAGATCATAACGGTAGCTAAGACCGGTACAACAGCAGCGACACCTGGAAAGGCAGTGTCTTTACTATAGAGAAAAAATGCTGCAAATAATAGTCCCATTCCAAGCCAGGCAATAAGTTCTTTTTTTACCTTTCCGGATTGTACTTTGGCAGGTATTATTGCAAGAAGGCCACCCGATAATAATTCCCAAGCCCGAGTAAATGGAAGATAGAATGCAGCGGACTCAAAGTGCGATGTACAATAAATATTGAAAACTAACGAAATGGTTATTATGCAGATAAAGCATTTTACGACACGCTTAAAAGATGTCTTCCATATTAAAGGTAACACTAAAGGGAATATTAAATAAAATTGTTCTTCGACTGCTAATGACCATGTGTGCAGCAGAGGCTTCGTCTCTGCGGGAGTTTCAAAATAACCCGATTGTTGCCAGAAATAAAAGTTTGATGAAATTACGGATTGGGAAATGGCAGACTCTGCGCATTCTTTAAAATCAAGGGGTAGAAGTATGAAATACGCGGCTGATAAAACAACGAGAACTATAAAGGCTAGGACTGGGAAAATTCTTCGTATCCGTCGTTCCCAGAACTGGGCAAGGGAAAAAGTATCATTTTTCAAGTCTTTGACGATGAGCCTGGTTATCAGAAAACCTGAAATTACAAAAAAAACATCAACACCCACATATCCACCAGGGAAGGATAATCCTATATGGTAAAAAATAACTGATATAACAGCAATGGCTCTCAGGCCATCGATATCGGCTCGATATTTCGATTCTTGCATGGCTTTGAATGTGTTAAAATTGAATGAATAGATAGTATAGAAGGGCAGTTGTATAAATCAACTTGCCAAGAGACTTGTAGATAACAAATAGGCGAATCAACCACTATCTGTTCTATGGAGAGTTGCTTTTTCGAATTCTGACAGTACTCTTATATTGGTATTTTAAGGATAATAAACCATGCCTGCACTAACTCAGGAACAAATAGACTTCTATGACGAAAACGGATATCTCGTCATTCGTAATTGCGTTTCTGATGACGAATTGAAGCGCCTGGATGCGGGAATTCTTGCCAATTTAAAAGCTGGCAAGGCCTATCCACCAAGCCTGGAATACCCAAAGCCTGCTAAATATACGCTTAGCGAATCGCGCCTGGAAGATCCAGACCTTGGTTATATTGCCGAGCACCCAAAGATACTTGATGCGGTCGAGGGCATACTCGGACCGGAGATACGCCTTACCGCTTATGTCGCATATTTGCGTACTCCACACGATAACGGCGCTGGAGCGCACCATGATTATAAACGCTGGCGCCCGGCAGGCTCATCGATGAAATGGCTTTTCACGATTATGCCACTGACTGATTTTAATGATACGATTGGCTCACTCATGGTCGCGCCTGGTTCACACAAACTTGTTAATGTCATAGATACTGGTGCCCGTGTACTCGATGTAGAACCATCGAAGAAGGATGATCTAGCCGATTTCGTTGATCCGAAACTGATGCGTGGCGATCTGCTTCTGATGGATATGTATTGCTGGCATCGTGCCCCGGCAAACATTTCGGAACAAGACCGTATTGGCATGTTCAATAAATACTGTGCCGCAGATTCACCACCGGCTGCTGGCTATTTTATGTTTAATGATGCAGTACATGAGATGTTTAGCGAGCGGGGCAAACGCCTACTGGCGGTGCACAGCGACAAGGAAATTTTGACAAGCCGTCTCATCATAGAGCGGGCTGGAAACGATGGTCCGGAGATAGCATTGGTTCGTAGCGATGATTCGGCATGGGAATTTCCTGGCGGACCGGGTGAAGAAGATTTGGCCATGCGTGGCTGGGATGTGGGCGCACGCATTGGTTCGCTTCGTGAGATTATGATTGAGCAATATGATCTTGATGTGTCGTGGATGAGTTATATCGGCGATTACGATGAGGGCGACGGCATTTGCCGAATGTACGGCTACACGCTGCCGGAGGGTACTGACTTTGGTACTGATAGTTTCGAACTGGACTGGGTGTCTGAATCTGCCCTCAAAGAAAGAGCCACAGTATTTGGCTGGGAAGCAGAAGCAGTCGATAATTGGCTGCATGCTAAGCTTATTCGCGGCAAGGGTAAATCGCATGTTCAGAGCCAGGAAAATCAGTACGCTTAGAAAACCATCTTAGATTGATATTTATTGTTTTGAAAAGTTAAATTAAATAACTTGCATAGGTTGACAGGGCTCTGTTCTGCCATGATAATTGAGTATGAAAAAAATATATGAATTAAATAAGCTGGATTGGCAATTAGCCGGTTATACACCCTTCACCTGGCAACAGGAACAAACCCATGAACTGGGCATTAGCCCAAATGCAGATATTCCAAGTATCCCTGCGCCTGTACCGGGATCCGTGCAGATGGCTTTACGCCAGCAGGACATTCTCCCGGATTGGAATATGGGTCTTAAGTCCCGGGACTGTGAATGGGTGGAGCATCGTCACTGGGTCTACAGTGTTGTTCTTCCCGATGAATGGATTACTGGTGAGCCATGCCGCTTGCGTTGTCTGGGCCTTGATTACGCCGGAGAAATCCGTTTGAACGGCAAGACTGTTTATGAATTTGCCAACGGCTTCATTAGTCACAGCATCGAACTGAGTGACTTTGAAGAAAAGGACAATCTGTTGCAAATTGTTTTCACCTTTTCGCCGCAATGGCTGGGAACACCGGCACGAACCTCTGAGATAAAAGAGTGGAAATCGCGCTTCAATTATACCTGGGACTGGATGCCGCGAATTGTGCAAATCGGCATTTGGGATGATGTCACTTTGGAAACGACAATCACTGAAGAATTTTCAGATTTACATATTATCGGCGATTGGGATATCGAAAAGGAAACAGGTATCCTCGCTCTTAAAGGCGACGTCTCTGGCGCAAGCGACAATCAAGTAAAGCTGAGTCTTTCACAAAGTGATAAGGTCATCCGCGAAGAAACTGTTTCTACAGATGCATTTTCTGCTGGTGTGGATTGGCAGGATTTAGCAGTCGATGCCTGGTGGCCCAATACCTACGGTGATCAACCACTATACGAATTGACAACGACTTTACTCAATTCGTCTGGCGATGTTCTCGATACTGATCAACGGCAAGTTGGATTTAAACATGTGGAATGGCGGCCGTGTGATAAACAGGTGAGCAAAGAAGCGGACCCGTGGATTTGTGTTGTTAATGGCACACCGGTATTTTTGAAAGGCGTGAACTGGAGTCCGATCCGACCAAATTATGCCGACGTACCAGAGTCGGAATACCGCAGACGTCTCGAGCTTTACAAAGAACTGAACATGAATTGCTTTCGCGTGAACGGTGTGGGCATTTTGGAAAAAGAATGTTACTACCGCATTTGCGATGAACTTGGACTTTTAAACTGGCAGGAGTTTACCTTGTCTTGCGGTGGGCTCGATAATGATCCGCCACGCGATGCGGAAACTGTTGCTTCAGTTGCTGAGTGGGCCGGGGATTATGTAAAGCGTCGCCGGCACCATGTATCACTGTTTCAGTGGGGCTTGGGTAATGAGTTGCTTGAAGGCGATTCGAAAGCGCACCAACCCATTACCAAAGAGCATCCCATGTACGTTGGTGTAAACAAGGTGATGCAGAAATTGGACCCGAGTCGACGTTTCATGCAGGGTTCGGCAACTGGTCCGACATTCTATGCGGGCACGGGTAATCGTGATTCGGGTACTCACTGGGATGTTCACGGACCCTGGGAAGTGATGAACTGTCCGGTTGATGAATGGGAAGAGACCTACTGGGTCGGTGATGATGCACTTTTTAGATCCGAAGTAGGTGCCCCTGGACCCAGCTCTGTTGAATTGATTCGCAAATATATTGGTGACCAGAAAGAGTATCCCTGCAATATGGATAATCCCATGTGGCGCCGCACTTCCTGGTGGATTCAATGGCCGGTTTTTGTGAAAGAAATGGGTCGCGAGCCCAAAGATCTTGAAGAGATGGTGGAATGGGGCCAGGCCCATCAGGCCGAGGCCTTACGCATTGCCGCGAAAACCTGCCGCGATCGTTTCCCGGAAATTGGCGGCATTTTATTCTGGCACGGGCATGACAGTTTTCCCTGTCTGACCAATACCGCAATGATCGATTTTGATGGCAACCCAAAACCCGCGGCGCTGGCCGTCGGCGAGGTATTTGCCAAGGACGTGTAATGACTTTTGCGCCCGCCATAAAGTTACTGTGGGGCAATATTATTATTGCCCAGTTTGAGAAGTAATGAATAGCATTTTTTACAATTTGCGGTACGGTGAATCGCAAGCAAACAAGGAATAATTGTATGATTGATATAAGAGAATTTGAGTCGTGGATTTTAGATTATTATGAGCCCGCGATGCGTATTAATGGTGTAAAGGGAGATTATCTGCGGGATTGGGGTGAAGAAAAAGGTGAACTTTATGGGCTGGCGGATATGGCTTGCACACTTTATACCCTAAACGTTTTAAATCCGGATGAAGCGGAGTTGAACGTCTGGAAAGAGGGCTTTAAGCAGTATGAAAAAGAAGACGGGCAAATACTTGAACATGTCATGGTGCATGGCCCCCCTCACAATTGTGCAATGGCACTTGGGGCAATGAACCTACTTGGAATAAAGCCGACATACCCTTTAACATTTATGGACCACATGATAAGCAAAGAAGGGCTCCTGGAATGGTTGAAGAGTTTGGACTGGGTAGATAATACCTACAGTGCAAGCCATGATGGCAGCGGCCTGGCATGCTGTATGGCGCTGGTTCCTGAGACAGTGCCGAAAGAGTGGTTCGACTGGTACTTTGATTTTTGCGATAGCATGTTCGATCCCAAAAATGGTATGATGGGCACGAATAAGCCGCCGGAAGGGGACAAGGATGGTATAGGTGGCACCTTCCATTATCAATTTATCTACGAGCATTTCAATCGCCCAGTGCCTTATCCGGAAGCGCGTATAGATTCGGTTTTGGGTCTGCAAATGCCAGAGGGCGACTGGAGTGGTGGACGTTCATGGTGGATGACTCTTGATGCCCTGTACATGTTGACGCGTTCTGTTTGGCGCTGCCATCATCGTGCCGATGATGTTGCAGAAGCGGTTCGCCGGGCGGCTCGTTATTATACGGACAATGTATTAAATCCGGATTATCGTGCCGAACATTTTGAAGGCTTTTACGGCGTGCACAATGTAAATGCCTGCATTTCCCTGCTGGCAGAATGCCAGATCTATCTGGGCAACCACGAAATAATTACTGAGCGTCCATTAAAAAGTGTATTGGATAAACGCCCGTTTATTTAGGATGCTCTATGAAACATTTAAGAGCGTTATTCACACTCCTATTTGTTAGCACTGTTATGGCTGAACCAAAAGTTATCGAAAGAAATGTTGTCTGTGCCAAAACCGCAATAGGTGATGGTGGAAATCGCTGGGGTGGTCATCAAGGGCGGATTGTCCGAACAAAACATGGCATATTCACAGCCTACACACTCCCAGGAAAAGGGGATTTCTTACGTGAATTTCGATTAGTCCAACTCCAGGGAAAGTCCTGGAAAGTAATAGCAGAGGGCGTTTCAGGGAAGGACCCGGTGAATCTTCTATGTGGGCCGGATGGCACACTTTATATTTTGGGATGGCCAGACCAACTCGGCACACTGTGGTTTGGTAAGCCGGCCAATGGACAAATAAAACTGAAAAAGATGACTTTCCCAAGTCCGAAACTGGTAAAACATAACTGGCCCTATGCCTCCGCCGGCATTG
>JABSQK010000739.1 GCA_013215875.1 Lentisphaeria bacterium | reverse complement strand
TCTTTGTTATCAATGCAAGTACGACAACAGCCCACATTGCAACACAAATGAAGCCAACTGCAGACTTCATACGTCGTAAATAAAATATCGATATTCCTATACCAATAAAAATGAAAATAATATAAAATAACATTCTATGCCCTAACCATATACGTTAATAAATATCGTCGTCTGAGCTCAAATTTCAATAGCATCCGTATTGCAGTTAGCCAAGTCTGCAGCAGCCTTTTTTTGACTCTTTCAGCCCGTTTCAAGTTGGCGTGAAATGAAGTCGCTTATTTATTCAGGCTCCTTGCTTGATTTTAGATAAAAATACCATTTATTCCAAGATAGATTAACAGATAATATGAAATACTATGGCAAACGAATTTCCCGAAGCACTTGAAGATCTAATAGAACTACTTTCCGGCTTACCCGGTGTCGGTAAGCGCAGCGCTGAACGCTATGCATTATCCATGCTGGATTGGGATAAGGAAACGCTTTCTGAGCTCGCTGCATCCCTCGCGTCGCTAAAAGACAGAGTTGTCGATTGCACAGAATGCGGAAATCTTGCAGATAGTGAGCTATGCAGGATCTGCCAGGGTACAAGAGACAAATCAACCATCTGCATCGTTGAGGGGCCCAGGCAGATTATAACCATTGAAAAAAGCAATAAGTATAATGGTTTGTACCATGTGCTGGGTGGTCGTTTGTCACCCCTGGATGGCGTTGAACCTAAAGATTTAAATATTACCCGCCTGTTTGAACGAATTGAGGCAAGTGCCTGCGAGGAAATCATTATGGCGACCAGCCCCGATATGGAAGGCGAAGCTACGGCCAATTACCTGGCAGATGAATTAAATAAACTATTTGATATCCACATTACCCGAATAGCACAAGGGGTGCCTCTTGGCTCAGATATAAGTTTTGCAGATGCTGCGACCATCGGCATGGCCATTGAAAGCCGTAGAAATATTCAATCCTGAGAGTCCTCTGGTGCATCAGTTTCCTCTGCCGCATTGGGACCCTCAGCTTCAATTGAATCCTCAGGTATAGTTAACTCCTCTATTTTACCCTCATCCGCACTGGCAACAAATGGAGCCAGCATGCCATCGAAATAAATCTGCACCATATGAAAGACGATTATAGCAACAACGGCAAATGTGTGTTCCTTATCGAAAGCCATAGACCAGACAGCAACGGCAACAGGCAGGGTTTTTTGAGATGCAACAAATGCCACCGCCACCTTATAGCCCCATTTCATTTTGACTAGTTTCGCACTATACCAAATTGCTGCAAAACACATAAAATGCACAAACAGAGAAGGGAGAATTAATGACAGCATTTTAGTCGTCTCAACATCTCTTAATTCGTCACTGTTTTTCGAGACAGACATGTAAATGATGAAACCCAGAATATATATGGGTGCAAATTTTATCCCTCTGGCAAAGTCTGTGCGTATGGCCGGCTTCTTCAAACAGATTAGCTGGCCTATTATCGCGGGCAGCAAAACGATCAACATAAGCTTAATAAGCAAGCTGGCAGGATTTAAATCAACCTCTGCACCGATCATATATTTTAGCGTAAAAGGAATCATAAAAACAGCAAGGATATTCACTAATATGGTGATCATAATGCACGTTGCCTTTTCAGCGCCTGCACTACTGGCAATCACGGTACCAGAAACAAGTGTTGGGCCCATTACACAAATAAGCGCAAAGCCCACCTTAAAATCTTCATGAATATATGGCAGCATCAATGAGCCCAGAAATGGGGCCAGTGCCTGTGAGGCTAAGGCCCCGATCAAAACTGCTGAACTGCATTGTCGAATCTGCTTCAATGCTTTGATATCCACGGACATGCCCTGGAGTAAAAAAACTAGAAACGTACATGGATAAACAAGATTGAGGGAATATCCCCATTTACCCGGGGCCGGTAAAAACCAACCCGCTAAGAAACCGAGTAAAACAATCAGAGGCAGTAAGTTTTTAATTAAGAATTTAATCAGTCACTCCAAAATTCAATAAAAGTTAAATGAGTAAAATGCCAAACGCAACGGACAAGAGGCAATTACTTTAGTCATGCAATTTATCTTTTGCAATCTTACACTGTAACACAACCTTAGCGTATTTTAATTCAGACGAAATTTTATTTTTCAGCTTGCCTAAAATTAAAGATAAACTATTATTCAGTCGTGTTTCGGGAGGAACTACTTACTTCAACTTAGAAGAGATAAGTAATTATATACTAGAGTATTACCAATATTTTAATATTGTGAATTTAATTAAAACTAAAGGATTTTACTAGAAATGACAAAAAGAGACTTAGTTGTTCGCATTTCATCAGAAACTGGAATAAACCAGAATGATGTATCGACTATAGTTCAGAAAACGCTGGACCATATTACCAATGAACTTGCAAGTGGCCGTGGAGTGGAGCTGCGTAATTTTGGAGTATTTGATTTAAAGATTCGTAAAAAACGTGTTGGCCGCAATCCCAATCTACCACAAAACCAGGTAGAAATACCAGAACGGGTTGTTGTTAAATTTAAGCCGGGCAAAGAAATGAAAGAAAAAGTGACTAAGCTGGACCCGGCTGGCACGTACTAAACGTACACATTCATCATATCAGATCATGTAGGAGAATATGGCAGCAGCCATATTCTTTTGTTTTAAAGCAGGCCCCTGAAAATGGCAAAAACAGAACCCATACCCGGCACATCGGATATTTTCCCAGCGGAAACACATGGCTGGCGTTACCTTGAGCAATGTGCGCATGAGGTATTCAGCAAGTATGGTTTTGGCGAATTACGCACACCCATTTTTGAACGCACTGAAGTTTTCCTAAAAAGTATTGGTGATGAAACAGACATCGTGCAAAAAGAAATGTACAGCTTTGAAGACCGGGGTGGTCGGAATCTTACATTACGACCAGAAGGTACTGCAAGTGTTTTACGTGCCCTCGCCAATCTTGGAATTTCTCAAGGCGATGAACAGAAGGTCTATTATATTGGCCCCATGTTTCGCGGTGAACGCCCTGCTGCAGGTCGCAAGCGACAGTTTCATCAAATAGGCCTCGAGTGCGTAGGAAAAATTGCCCCGCTAATCGATGTGGAATCCATCGCTATGCTCATGGACTATATAAAAACGATTGGCATTACAAATACCAAACTTTTAATCAATACACGCGGTATAAAGTCTGAAAGAGGCGATGCAGAAAATGCCTTGAAAGCTCATTTTGAAAAAAACATCGATTCCATGTGTACGGATTGCCAAAGACGAGTATCAACCAATGTATGGCGCATCCTTGATTGCAAAGAAGACGACTGCCAGGCATATGTTGAAAATGCACCCATGATTGCTGATATGATTGGCGATGAGAGTAAGTCATACTTTGCAGAGGTGCTCAAAGGCCTGGATGATTTATCCATCGACTATGAGCTGGATCCCCGCCTGGTGCGCGGACTGGACTATTATGAACACACCGTTTTCGAAGTTATCTATGAAGGCATTGGCGCACAAAATGCAATTGCCGGTGGCGGACGTTACAAAATAGAACCTCCCGGATGTAAAGCACCATTTTCGGGCGTTGGGTTTGCGCTTGGTATTGAACGGCTTTTGCTTACACGCGCAGATCTGGGAATTGAGAATGAGGGTGAAACAATTACAGATATCTATCTCGTAAGCCTTGGTGAAGCTGCATTGTCTATGAACTTGAAAATCGCTCATAATCTACGCCAGGAAGGCAAAGTCATTCAGATGAATCTTGAAGATCGCGGCATAAAAAGTCAGATGCGTTCGGCAAATAAAAGCAAAGCCAAAGAATGCTACATTCTTGGTGAGAATGAAATAGAAAAAAATATCATTATTATAAAAGATATGGACACATCTGAACAAACAGAAGTTCCATTAGAACAATTTTTGGAAGGATAATAAAATGAAACGCACACATAACTGCGGTGAATTAACGACCGTTAATGCCGGTGAAACTGTTGAATTAACGGGCTGGGTAAACCGCCGTCGCGACTTGGGCGGGCTCATTTTTATTGATTTGCGTGACCGCAAAGGCATCACTCAGCTTGTTATAAATCCAGACGAAGTTGCAGATGCACACGCGCAGGCAAAACCTGTTCGTGATGAGTGGGTGATTCGAGTAAAGGGAACTGTAAATGCGCGACCCGATGATATGATAAACTCAAAAATGGCAACCGGTGAAATCGAAGTGCTTGTAACTGAGTTTTTTATTGAGAACCCGTCGGCGCCTATTCCTTATAATTTTAATGACCCAAATACAAATGATGATATCCGGCAAAAATATCGCTACATAGAAATGCGCCGCAGTGAGCTTGGAGCAAACCTTATACTGCGCCACAAGATAGCTATCACTATTCGCAATTATTTCAATGACAATGACTTTGTTGAAATCGAAACACCTATTTTAAGCAAGAGTACGCCAGAAGGCGCCCGGGATTATTTAGTACCGAGTCGGGTATGGCCGGGACAATTCTATGCCCTGCCCCAGGCACCACAACAGTACAAACAAATACTCATGGTCGGGGGTATCGAAAAATATTTCCAAATAGCAAAGTGCTTTAGAGATGAAGATCTCCGGGCAGACAGACAGCCGGAATTTACACAAATAGATGTGGAGATGTCGTTCATCGATGCGGATGATATTTTTGAATTAATTGAAGGACTTCTTGCGCTAATCATGAAGGAGTTTAAAGGTATCGACATTGAACGTCCCTTCATGAGAATGCCCTACACAGAGGCTATGGATCGTTTTGGTTCTGACAAACCAGATACACGCTTCGCCATGGAATTGACAGACCTGTCTGAGATATTGGCCCATTCGGAATTTAAGGTTTTCCAATCTACAATTGCAAATGGTGGTCTGGTTAAATCGATTAATTTCAAAGCGGGTGCGGCAAATTTCAGTCGTAAAAAAATTGACCTGCTTACAGATTTTGTTAAAATATTTGGTGCGAAAGGCCTAGCTCAAATAAAAATTGAAGAGGAAGGCCCAAAGTCGCCAATTGCAAAATTTCTTTCAGAAGAAGAATTAGCAAAAATCATCGCAGCAAATAATGCAGAGATTGGTGATATCATATTTATTGTGGCAGATAATTACGACGTTTGCAATGAGTCATTGGGTCGACTGCGCTTAAAGCTCGCAGAAGAATCTGAATTAATCCCTCAGGGTATCTACAATTTCCTTTGGGTTGTCGACTTTCCTTTGTTGGCAGAAACTGACGAAGGCTGGACTGCGATGCATCACCCATTTACATCGCCTATTGCCGAAGATATCGAAAAAATGAGTAGCGATCCTGGTGCTGTTCGTGCCCAAGCCTATGATGTAATTCTCAATGGTGTGGAGCTTGGTGGTGGCAGTATCCGAATACATCGCTCAGAGCTTCAAGAAAAAATGTTTGAAACATTGGGTATTGATAAAGATGAAGCACACGTTCGATTTGGCCACATACTCGAGGCCCTCTCATTAGGTGCGCCTCCACATGGGGGTATTGCTCTGGGTTTCGACCGCATGGTTATGCTGCTC
>JABSQK010000738.1 GCA_013215875.1 Lentisphaeria bacterium | reverse complement strand
GATCAATAAAGTTTTGCAAAAAGCCTTAAGCAAAGAACCAATGGACCGTTATCCCAACAGTCTTATGTTTGTTGAAGAATTGGAAAAAACGGAAAGTTCAAAAAACATGATTCCCATGATCATTGGCGCAGTTGCCGCGATCGTGGTCATCTGCGGTATTGCCTTTGCAGTCATGAGTAAGGGCGATAAAACTGAAACTGGCACGAAAGTGGAAGTAGTTGATAAACCAGAAGATGATGGCAATGGGGATAAAACAATTCCACCAGACAATAAAAAAACGACACCCGGAAATCTTGAAAATGAACCTGAAAATGCTGAAGCTGAAAAACGTGCAGCCGAGAAACGTGCCGCAGATAAACGTGAAGCAGAGAAGCTTGCCAAAGGTAATTCAGAATTCATGAAAAAGCAACGGCGAAAGAAACTTGCCGATATGGCCGACGCATTTGAGCTGCGCCTGGATGAGGTGAAAGAAAAAGACGGGGATGTCGCAGCTCTGTTTAAAGAAGATCTTGCCAAAGTAAAGGAATTGGAAAAGGCGGATAAATTTGTCGAATCACTTGCCGCCTGGGAAAAAATCAAAGACAATCTAGAAAATTATGACAATAAACTTACTGAAAAACTTAAAGAAAAAGCTGTAGCCAAAAAGAAGCAAGTGGAAAAATATCGTAAAAAAGTGAAGCAATGGGAAAAGCTGGATAATACGATTGGCAATATTCTCATGAAATACGATGTAAATTTCAGCAGCTCAAACGATTTACTTGAGCAGAAAGAATTTGCCAAAGCAGAGAAAAAATATGAAAAATGCCTTGGCTATCTCAAGTCGATCGAAACACTCGTGAAAACGAAATTAACCGCCAAGAAAGGGAAAGACTTCGCCCTTGCCGGTGTGGATTTAGAATTAAAATGGGTGAATACGATGAGCATGTGGGTGGGTAAATACGAAGTGACAAATTCGCAATACCGCGCCTTTAAACCCTTGCACAGTAGTAAAAAATACCAGGGTTTATCGATGGATCGAGCCAATCAACCTGTTTGCGAAATTAGCTACAACGATGCTGCAGGTTATTGCATCTGGCTCACCGACAAGGCACATAGCAGTGGACTGGTTCCAGAGACACTTGAATTCCGTTTGCCGACAAAAGCCGAATGGCAGGCAGCAGCAGCCTGCGGGGATGATAGAAAATTTCCCTGGGGAAAAGACTGGCCGGCAAAATTTGGAAACTTTGGTAATCAGGAAATATTTCCCAATGATTGGAAGCTCGAAGGCTATGTCGATAAATTTCCAGTCACCTGCGATGTTAGTAAGAGCGGTAAGAACAAGTGGGATATATACGGGCTTAGTGGCAATCTCTGGGAATGGACCTCCGAAGAAAAAGACCGCAAACGCGCTGTTTATGGCGGGGCCTGGAGCTCATGCTCAAAAGGCGAACTGGCAATAAAGATCAGCGGCAGCAATTATGCAAACCCTCAGGAAAAATACGACAACATCGGTTTCCGCGTCGTTCTCGCTACAGCCAAAGAAGACTAGAGCGTAATATTTACCGATGCTGCGGCGTTGTTGGCAATCTCTCTGGCTTCTTCGATTGACTCAGCCCGTGCAACTACGACACCCAAACGGCGAGCTCCATGCACTTCCGGTTTTCCAAATAAACGCAGTTGCGTATTGGGCTGCTCAAGTACTTTTTCAAGATTGCCAAATTCCACTTGCTCAGAATCACCTTCCACCAGAATCACACTGGAAGCCGATGGCCCGTGAAAGGCAATGTTGGGAATTGGCAGGCCGAGGATTGCCCGGGCATGCAAAGCACATTCCGATAGATCCTGGGAAATAAAGGTAACCATGCCCGTATCATGTGGGCGAGGGGAGACTTCGCTGAAAATTACCCGGTCTTCTTTTACGAAGAGTTCCACACCAAATAGACCACGGCCGCCGAGCGCATCGGTAATCGCTTTACCCATTTCTTCCGCTTCCTGCAGAGCCTTGTCGCTCATGGGCTGAGGCTGCCAGGACTCACGGTAGTCACCTTTTTCCTGCCGATGGCCGATGGGCTTACAAAAGCTCGTGCCGCCTTCGTGGCGAACTGTTAAAAGGGTAATCTCATAATCGAAATCAACAAAGCCTTCGACGATCACTTTGCCCTTTCCAGCACGCCCACCTTCCTGGGCATAGTCCCAGGCAGCCTGTATCTCAGATTCCTCGCGCACCATGCTTTGCCCTTTACCGGATGAACTCATGATCGGTTTAATCACCACAGGTAATCCAAGTTCGGCGATCGCATCCTGGTATTCTTCAAGGGAAGATGCAAAGCGGTAGGGGCTTGTTTCGAGATTGAGTTCTTCTGCAGCCAGGCGGCGAATACCTTCACGGTTCATAGTGAGCTGGGTAGCCCGGGCTGTGGGTATCACCGTAAATCCGTCTTTTTCGATTTCGGCGAGTGTATCTGTGGCGATGGCCTCAATTTCCGGAACGATTAAATCCGGCTTTTCATCCTCGATAATTTTGCGCAGTGCATCGCCATCGAGCATCGACAGTGTATAGGAGCGATGTGCAACTTGCATAGCCGGGGCATTTTCGTAACGGTCAAGAGCGATCACTTCCACACCATAGCGCTGCAGTTCAATTACCAGCTCCTTTCCAAGTTCGCCGGAACCACATAAGACGACTTTTTTTGCTGTAGGTGAAAGCGGGGTGCCAATGCTAGCCATGTAATAGTCCTTTCCCTAAGGGAGATCAGGTTTAAAATATCTTACGAGACTGTGAATCTAGACGCCATAATAGAAAACTGAAGTGTTATTTTAAAATTAAATATCCTTTCTAATTGATTCGGCATTCCGTAGGCACGACACGCCGTGCTGTGTAATTTGAAGTTCGGCATTCAAGGTAGGTCGGGTGCTCCGAACGCGATCATAGAAATAAGTTTTTCAACAGATTCGGCATTCCGTAGGCACGACACG
>JABSQK010000737.1 GCA_013215875.1 Lentisphaeria bacterium | reverse complement strand
TGCCGGCAAACCTGCTGCAAGCGCAGCGTGATTATTTTGGCGCGCATACATATGAACGCCTCGATAAAGAACGTGGTGAATTCTTTCATACAAATTGGACAGGTCGCGGAGGCACAACATCTGCCTCGACATACGATGTCTAATACTTAAAGTATTAGACGGGTGCTATTTACCATAGCGCCGTTGGCGCTGGTCGTAGGACCGAAGGGCTCTGAGATAATCTATCTTGCGAAATTGTGGCCAGAAAGTATCGCAGAAGTAGTATTCCGAATAGGCACTCTGCCAGAGCAGAAATCCCGATAAACGTATTTCACCACTGGTACGGATGATGAGATCCGGCTCAGGGCTATCGGTTAGGTACATGTGTTTATCTATGGCGTGGTGGTCGAGTTCCTCCAAGATAGTGTCTATATCCTTGCCACCTTCTAAAGATTCGCTTATGCAGCAGCGTACACCATCGACAATTTCTTCCCTGCCACCATATGCAATTGCCACATTGAGCTTGTGTTTATTGTAATTTGCGGTGGATTTCTTCAATTGCTCGATGGCTTCTTGCAAACTATCGGGCAGTAGTTCAATACGGCCTATAAAACCCACATTGAGCTCTCTACTGTGCACCGTCGGGCTTTTCTCCAGATCGCGAATGCGAGCCTCGATGAGCTCAAGTAATTCATCCACTTCTTCTTGAGGACGTGAAAAGTTTTCTGTGGAAAAGATCCATATGGTAACGATTTCAATGCCTGATTCATAGCACCAGTCCAGGACTTCCTCGAGCTTATCTGCACCACGTGCATGACCGTCAATGACTTTTGAAAGGCCCTTTATCTTTGCCCAGCGTCTATTGCCATCTAGGATGATGCCAATGTGACTTGGTAAGTCCCATTGTTTGGAAACCTGTTCCATACGCTTTTCGTAGAGCGAGTAAAATGGTCGTTTTATTATGTTTTTAAGTACTGAAAAAATCATATTTTCTCCGTTGAAGTGCGTACTATAAATTAGACGCTATACAAGTCAATCTAAAAGACGAGAAAGCTCGTGTATCCATTCTGTAAAAATTGGCTAAATATGCGCTTTCTAATAACAATCTGTTGAAATAGATAAGAGGCGTATTAGTTTAGCAATTCAATTTAAAGGTGACTATATGAAATTAATACGTTTTGGCAAATTTAAGAAAGAAAAACCCGGGGTTCTTATCGATGGAAAACGCCTCGACCTCTCAGACCATTTTAATGACTGGGATTACGATTTTTTTAATAATAATGGCCTCGAAAAGCTAAAGAAAATTACATCGAGGAAAAAGAAATTAACAGAAGTAGACGACAATGTACGCTGGGGCGCACCTGTTGCTCGACCTGGAAAGGTTATCTGTGTCGGTTTGAATTATTCTGACCATGCCAAAGAGTCCGGCATGCCAATTCCAAAGGAACCCATCATTTTTTTTAAGGCAGCAAATACCGTAGTCGGCCCATTCGACGATGTCATTATACCCAGAAAGAGCAAAAAGACAGACTGGGAAGTAGAGTTGGCAATCATTATTGGCAAAGATGCGAGTTACTTAACGAGCCCGCGAGCGGCTGTTTCCCATATTGCCGGATACTGTATTTCTCATGATGTTTCTGAGCGCGAGTTCCAACTGGACCGTGGCGGCCAGTGGGTTAAAGGTAAATCCTGCGATAGCTTCAATCCACTCGGGCCATTTCTTGCGACCCGCGATGAAATACGGAATGTCAACAAACTCAATATGTGGCTCGATGTAAATGGCAAGCGCGAACAAACGGGTTCGACTGATAAGATGATTTTTAATTCAAGTTTCATCGTGCACTATCTCAGCCACTTTATGACACTTGAAGCAGGCGATGTTATTTCCACTGGCACACCTCCGGGAGTTGGCATGGGCAAAAAACCACCCCGTTACCTGAAAGAAGGCGATGTATGTGAGCTGGCTATTGCAGGACTGGGAGAACAACGCCAAACATGCATCAAATCAAAATAATCCAGATTCATTCAATTCCTGCCAGTTCATCGGAATGGGTTTTCTTTGAGCGCTGATGGATTGGCAAGATAAACTATTACGCTGGTACGATGCAAATAAGCGGGAAATGCCCTGGCGTAATAAGCCGGATGCCTACCGCACCTGGATCAGCGAAATCATGCTTCAACAAACCCAGGTCGACACTGTTATTCCCTATTTTGAGCGGTTTATAAAAAGCTTTACGGGTATAAAGAAACTTGCAGATGCAGATACTGATGATGTTTTAAAACACTGGGAAGGTCTGGGCTACTACTCCCGCGCCAGGAATCTTCACAAATGTGCCCGGCTTTTGCGCGATGACTATAACTGCAAAATGCCTAAAACATATGAAGAACTACTCAAGCTTCCAGGCTTTGGCCGCTATACAGCAGCAGCAGTTGCCAGTATTGCAAACTTTGAAGAAGTCGCTGTTGTGGATGGCAACGTATTACGTGTTTACAGTCGGCTTTTTAAATACAGGAAGGATGTTACTAAAGAAAGTTCCAAGCTGGAGATCTTCGAGAAACTAAATAAATCGATAAAAGGAAAGAACCCGTCCTCTTTTAATCAGGGTATGATGGAACTGGGTGCAGTAATATGTAAACCGTCAAATCCTCACTGTCCGCTCTGTCCTTTGAATGATGATTGCAAGGCGCTTCAATCAGGGCTTATCGATGAGCTACCCAATAAACCCAAAAAGAAAAAAGTCCCAGTCTACAAACTTGCCGTTGCGGTTATAAGTAAAAATGGCGATTACCTTTTGCAGCAGCGAGCCGATACTGGAATGCTTGCAGGCCTATGGGAATTTCCGGGAGGCAAAGTTAGCAGTCGAAAGAATGAAAAGCGTGAGCTGCAGGAAAAGCTTAAGGACCAATTGGGAATAGAGGTCTCCCTGCAAGAAAAACTGGGATCATGCAGCCATTCCTACAGCCACTTTAAGGTTGAATTGAATATCTATGGAGCGTCACCCGTCAGTGGGCGACTCAAGTACCAGGGATTAACTGCCGTGAATT
>JABSQK010000736.1 GCA_013215875.1 Lentisphaeria bacterium | reverse complement strand
GTGCTGAATGCCCCGGATTATACCCGCACATGTTCCTGCGGCTACCAAAACCAAACCTCGCTTGCATTGATACATATGCCTGAATTAGAAGTTTGGACCAGTAGCCTGCTGGGAAAAAGATCGACAGTAACGACCGTCAATCGAGTCGGTATAAACTTTGGTGCGCCGGGCGACCGCCTGAGTAAAAGCGGCACTCTGTGGTTGGACTACCCAAGTGTAGGAGATCACTCGCCGGACATAATAATAAAGGTAACTGCTGGCGAAAAAATGAATACCTTCCGTTCACATGCCCTGCGAGTTCAAGGCGAGATGCCGTGGGTGACTGCATCGGGTATACGCAATGTGGAGTCGATTGATATCGAACTGAAGCTAGTTACAAAACAAACTAAGATGGACATACAAATATTTGGCGAAAGACCAGCAACAAAAGCGCCGGCAAAAAAAGCTGCCCCCAGAAACTTTACCATACGCCTGTATTTCCGCGAGCCTGATAAATTAAAGGCAGGTGAACGGGTATTCAGTCTGAGCATGCAAGATAAGGTCCTGCTTAAAGATTTCGATATTGCCAAAGAGTCTGCAGGAGCAACAGTTGTTCGTGAGTTTAAGGGTATTAGCATTTCACAGAATCTGGCGATAAAGTTCACTCCAGATGCCAAGTCCAAAGCAAAACCACTTATTTGTGGTATCGAATTAATTGAAGAAAAATAGCCCGAATAGTTGAACGAACTGTGCGTACATGTATCTGTTCCGTTAGAATGCTTACAGTAGTTGCCGTTCACTTTGTTCACTGCTTTCGCAAGCTCCAACCTCAGTTGCTTCGCACTGTCAGCTTCCTTTTTCTGACTCACACCTACATCACTCTTAGACCGTCAAATAATCGGCTCATTGCCTATATTTTTCGCAGTTTTTCCCCTGTTAATTTGCTCTTATGAAATGCCAAGACATAGTAGCGCTATGCCACGAATTAAATTAGAGAAATTAGACAATTATCGCTTTTGCTGCACGCTGAATATCCGTGTTGGCGATTTGAATTATGGGAGTCATCTGGCCAACGATGCAGTGGTTGCACTGGCTCATCAGGCTCGGATTGAATTCTTTGAATCTTTAGGGGTAACTGAGCTGGATCTCGGCGATGGTAAAACGGGCCTGATCATGGCCGACCTGGCAGTGAATTTTCTTGCCGAGGGCTTTTTGAACGATTCCCTGGATGTTTACTGCGATGTTACAGAACTGACTGCCAAAAGTTTTAGAATGTGCCATAGTTTAGTACGTGCAGACGAGGAAATTGCCCGGGTGGAATGCGGGCTATTAGCATTTTCTTACGATGAACGAAAAGTCGTTCGTTTACCGGAATCATTTATTAAAAAAATTAAAGGAGATATTAAGTGAATTATACAGAACAGGTGCGCCAGTTTACTATGGCATGCAATGATGAGTTACCAGCTAAGCCACAATTAATGAGTACAGAGGCGATTGCCTTCATTCGCACAATGGTAAATGATGAGCTCGATGAACTCGAAGAAAGCAAAAATGTTATCGAACAGGCGGATGCACTGGTCGATGCAATATATTACATTTGCGATACTGCGGTACGACATGGTCTGAACCTGGATCCATTATTTGATATTGTTCATGGCGCCAATATGTCGAAGGTGGTCGATGGCAAAGTCATTCGCCGTGATGATGGCAAGATTATGAAGCCGGAATCCTGGGTCGATCCCGAACCACTCCTGCGTGAGGAAATGTCCCGCCAGGAGGACGAAGGCTCTTTTTCCTAAGTCCACAAGGACATTGATTCATGACTGATACCGAGGACTATCCTCTAAAGCGCGAACTGCTACTTTGCCTGATTCCTTTTTTTGCATGGTCGCTGCTGCTTTATGTTTTCCTCAGTGGCAGCACCGGGCTGGTCGGCACGGATGATTACTTCCACATTACGGTTTCTGAAAAGTTGAGCAGCAATGGTCTTTTCATGAAATCGTTTCCCTGGACAACGACCTCGCTTTGGACGGATCATTATTTTGACAAGGAATGGCTCTTTCATGTTTTAATGGTACCATTGCTTTCCCTCGGTAAATTGACTGCTGCAAAATTTGCAGTTTATCTATTTAATATTTGCTGCCTTTCAGCGGCTATTTATTTCTTGTGCAGCAGAAAGGTGCGTTGCATTTGGCTCTGGGTTTTGTTTATTCCACTTGTTTCCCACGGTTTCTTTTTTTACCGGATGCTGATGTGTCGCCCGCATGTGTTTTCTCTGGCAATTCTCATTCTCTGTTTGGCATTTATTATCCAGCGTAAGCATATTGCACTTGGAATAGCAGCGATGATATATGCCCTGTCTTATACCGGGCATTGGCAACTACCGGCAATCTGTTTTCTCTTCGACATGTTTTATTTCTTCCTCGATGAAGATGGAAAACGCCGTGAAAAATACCCGCGTTTTTTGCCGCTTACAGTTATAGCCATAGCCGGCATTGCGGTGGGGGAACTCATTCATCCCAATTTCCCGGATAACGTTCGCGGCTTCTGGATACAAAATGTCATGGTCTTGAAAAGCTATTGGAATAATCAGCATCCCCTGGCAACCATGCGACCAGTGGAATTAAACCCCATTAGCCTAAGCAAATTTGTTTTCACCTTTGCTACCCTGCTTGTGGTGAGCCTCAGTGCGGGGATTTATGCCTGGCAAAAGAAGCTGCGTTTGAACCGGGCAGATTTATTCATGATGGCTTGTTCGGCGACCTACCTCGTGCTGTGCTGCAGGTCTTTTCGGTTTATCGAATATGCCACACCGGTATATGTATTGACCCTGGCGATGATTGTATGCAAAGCAGATATCATGGATCTCTTATCCCGAAAACGGCTGATTGTTATTGCTGCGATTGCGGTGTTTATAATCATGGAAAGTCCCGGATTGCTGGTGACATATTCACGCATTGCCAGCAATGATGCAAAGTTGAAAAATCTCAGTTATGCTGCGGATGCGGGGGACTACATAAGTAAAAACCTTGAGCCCGGCGATGTGGTCTTTACGCGTAAATGGTCCACAGGCCCGTACGTCTTTTTTCAGGCGCCAGACCAATACTACCTAAACTTCCTCGATCCGTATTTTATGTATGTTTATGATCCCGAAAAACTGAAATTGTGGCAGGAAATAAAAGGTGGGACTCATCCAGATCCAGCGACTGCGGCACAAGAGCAGTTCTCTGCAAAGGCAATTTTCATTTCAAATGAATCGATTGACTACGGGCGTGATGTGGGAATGAGCGTACTGGAGTCTAATTTACGAAAAACGATTGGTGCGCCATACATCTCAAAACAAGGACATAAGGTCTGGCTCTTAAATAAAGTAAGAACCAAGACCGGTACCGATACCGGCAATTAGGCCAATGGCAACGAGTGCAGCGGCGCAACCTTTTTTCTCTGGCTGTGCCTGAGCCGCCGTCTCTTCTGGCATAGGTGGTGCTGCAGTTCCTGCTTCTGGAGCAGCTTCTGGTGCTGCTGCGGGAGCATCTGAAGCCCGTCCATCGATGACACTTTGAAAGTCAGCTTCAAGATCCTGCCAGCTTTGGTAACGATCGTCACGATCTTTCTGCATCATTTTCTGAACGACATTGGCAATTGCCTGGGATACTTCAGGATTGCGCACGTTTACTGGTTCAGGATCTTCATCCATCTGTTTCTGCATAAGTAGAATGGGTGCTTCTTCAATAAATGGTAGAGAACCTGTAAGCATTTCATATAAGACACATGATAGGCCGTACATATCACTGCGAAAATCCAGGTCGTCTACGGCGCGGATTTGTTCAGGGCTCATATATTCAGGGGTACCAACAGTGAAACCCACTCCAGTTAATCCCATAGATTGACCTTCACCTGATTTGGCAATTCCAAATCCCATAAGCTTGGTTTTTTGAGTTTCGGTGATGAACATGTTTGTCGGTTTGAGATCGCGATGAAGAATCTTGCTATGGTCCCAGGCATAATTGAGCGCCGAGGCGATTTCACTGGCGATGATCACGCAACTCACAGGGTCGATCGGGCCGCGTTTAAGTATTTCTTCGAGTGTTTCACCTTCTTCATATTCACTTGCGAGAAAAAAGAGATTGCCATCCTGGCCCGCATCAAAGGCGCGGAAAATATTTGGGTGGTCAAAGGATGCGAGAAGTTCAATTTCACGTGACAGTCGATCGATGTTTTCCTGGTCGGCATCTTCGAGGATTTCGAGCTTAACCTTGCGGCCATCTGAAGTCACTACAGCAATATAATAGTCGCCCAGACTACTTTCACCAAGATGGCGTTCTATCTGATAGATATTTCGTATGAGATTTCCTGCTTCAATCATCTTTGTATACCTTTCGTTCTAATTTTTCAACCTAATCAATGTTCACATCCTCACTATAATGAAAAGAAGCCTCTCTTCAAGTTCATATAATTAGAATTAATAGCTCTGCTTAAGTGCCTTTATGCATTGAAAATAGTGAACTTTACATTAACTTTCATATTTTAAGGTGCGAAATGAAGAATTATGGGCGAATTTAACTTTGATGTAGGCAGCACGATAAGCCATTTTCGACTGGAAAAGAAACTTGGTGAGGGTGGAATGGGTGCTGTATACCTTGCTGAAGATATCACTCTGTCACGTAAAATTGCCTTAAAATTCATGAATCGCGATATGCTGACCAAGCTGAGCGACGAAAATCTGCGCCGCACCATAGAAACCCGCTTTATTCGTGAGGCTAAAAGTGCAGCAGCCATAAACCACCCAAATCTGGCCCAAATTTACGAAGCAAACTTCGATTCAGATATCTGGTTTATCGCGATGGAATATATCGATGGTTACGATTTGGTCGGCAAACTGGAAAAAAATGAGCGGTTCACAATAGAAGAAGTCCTCGATATTGCCAAACAGACCGTTTCCGGGCTGATGTTTGCCTGGGACAACTACAAAATCATTCATCGCGATATAAAACCACATAATATAATGGTGACTCATAGTGGGATTGTAAAAATTGTTGACCTGGGTCTGGCGAAGCCCATGGCAAATCTCGATGATGACTTGCCCGATGTAACGTGTGCTGGACAAGCCGTGGGTACACCACATTACATGGCGCCTGAACAGGCTGCTGGCGAAAAGGATATTGACCATTCCGTGGATATTTTTGCCCTGGGCTCCACGCTCTATGAAATTCTTACCGGCCAAAAAGCATTTAGTGAAAAAACTGCAGCAATGATCTATATGTCGCAGATTTCCAAGCAATACACACCCATACAAGAACTGCGCAATGATATACCCGACGATCTTGCACGCCTAATCGAAAAGATGCTCGAACCGACACTTGAGGAACGTGTTACAGATTATGCCGAACTGCTCGACCTGTTCAATCGAATAAATGTTTCGGATATAGGCGATAACGACGAAACAATGATCGCCTACGATGCGCAAACGATGGTAAACAGTGTCGCGAAAACAATTGTCGATTCAGCTCACTCAGATGAGTATTCAGCTGACCACCTTATTATGGACCGCTATCGTGTTCTGCGTCATATCGGCAGAAATAAGGCGGGGGTCGTCTACATTTGTATGGATACCCAGCTCAAGATGGAGTGCACTGTAAAAAGTCTCTACCCCGACCGTGAGTTTCCCGGTGAAGATTTTCCAGCTATACGAGCTAACTTTCAGCGTTTAATGCGCGACACACACCAGAACCTTGTGCAAATTCGCGATCTTATGCAGGACGAAACCACCGGCGAACTTTTCATTGTCATGGAATCACTAAAAGGGCTTAATTTGCGTGAATATACCCACAAGCAAATTAGCAAAGACGGGCAGGTCGATCTCGAAAGCTGTATAGATGTGCTTAAGAATGTTGCCCAGGCAATTGATTCCGTAAATGTGTCTTTAAATAGCGTGCACAACGATATCAAACCGGAAAGCGTTTACCTCACTGAAAACAACCAGGTGAAACTGCTTGATTATGGTATAACGCTGATCGGCGGGACAGATACCACATCCACAGGCATGACAGTCGTCACCAAAAAAGAAATTCCCCTGGAAAGTCCCGATTATTTGGCCCCTGAAAAATGGTCAACTACTATCCCCGGCAGCCAGTCAGACCAGTATTCACTGGCGGTGATCATTTATGAAATGCTGGGCCGCAAACTGCCTTTTTGGATAAGCAATCCAGACTACGAAGTCACTGCGGAAAATGACGAAGATGCCTATAAGCAGCGCCTTGCTTTACTCAAAGACGATGTACAGAATAAGCCAGTACCTGAATTGTCCATGCTCAGTCCATCGATCAAT
>JABSQK010000735.1 GCA_013215875.1 Lentisphaeria bacterium | reverse complement strand
ACCCCCTGGAATGCAATTACCATCCTATTCATGGAGGGTGCCGTTCCGACTACGCCGAGGGTGTCGCCAATATTTTAAAAGCGGGAAAAAAAGTATATGGTGCCGTGGGTACCGAGTGTGGCTTCCTTTACTCAGTGATTGATTCCGATTGTATGGTCCAATGTGGACATGATTTTGTAATCAATCTGATGAATCCCGAATGGCCCGTGTCCAAGCTAGTGGACAAGATCGTTCCGGTTTGGCAACTGGCGCTACATGGGCTGATTGTCAAAGAAAATCATGGTATCACCTGGCGCGACACTATGACGTGCATTCTTTTTGGCGACCATCCGCGAGATGAGTGGTCCGAGCGGGATACCTACATGCCGGAACTGACTGACGAACGAATCAACGCGTTAAAAGCCAGATATGATCTGTGTCTTCAACAGTTCGGATATTTACAGACCCTTGAGCTCGTGTCCTGGGAAGAACCGGCAGATGGTGTTCAGAAAACAGTTTTCTCCGATGGCACAACAGTAACAGCGGATTTCAATTCTGAAGAATTGACAGTAGACGTTGATACTATCCTTTGTCCGGAGGCATTGAAATGAAGGTTAGGTCAACTGACTCAAAAAATGAGGTGAATAAAATGATGTCTCAAGACACTCAGAATGATGCCATTCAGTTATATACGAAAATGTTGGAGTTAAGGCTTTTCGAGGAAGCGGTTCAACAATTATTCAAAAAGGGAGAGATTCCTGGGTTTATTCATTTATATATTGGCCAGGAAGCGGTTGCTGTTGGCGTTTGTCATCATTTAGATAAAAACGACTGGATCACCAGTACCCATCGCGGACATGGCCATGCCCTGGCAAAAGGAGTATCAGCAAAAGAGCTTATGTCCGAGCTCTTTGGACGGGTTGATGGCTGTAATGGAGGCAGAGGGGGCTCCATGCATTTATATAAACCCGACGTCGGATTGTTTGGTACAAATGGATTTGTCGGCGGAGGGATACCTACAGCTGTTGGTGTCGGCCTTAGTTCGAAAGTAAGGAAAAGCAAGGATATTTCAGTCACCTTTTTCGGTGATGGTGCGGTTAATCATGGGACATTCCATGAGTCCATAAATTTAGCTGCCGTGCTCAATGTCCCTGTAATTTTCATCTGTGAGAATAATCGCTATGCAACAGCAACACCATTCGAAACCACCACACGAAATATCAATTTAGCTGCCAAGGCCGAGAGCTATGGTATTCCGGGTTATTCGGTTGACGGGAATGATGTGCTTGCGGTATCGAAGGTCTTTAAGAAAGCGAAGGAGAAAGTGTTAAACGGAGAAGGCCCTGTATTAATTGAAGCACATACTTATCGCTTTGTCGGCCACCATGAGGGGGATCAGGTAGTAGGTACGTATAGAACCCAGGAAGAACTGGATGAACAGCTGGAAAAATGTCCGATAAAACAATTCGAAGATTTCCTGATCAATAAAGAGGGAATAAAGAAAGATGCATTAGATCAAATCCGATCAGATATTCATGCAGAAGTTGATGAGGCGATCGAGTTTGCTAGAGCTTCAAAATGGCCGGATGCAAAATCAAGAAAGCAATTTGTCTGGCATAAAGCAGAAGATTTACCCTATGATATACCGACGACGAAAAAAACAACGGGTTGGCTGGATGCAGTTCGCGATGGCATTGCTGAGGAAATGAGACGCAATGAAAATATTATTTATATTGGCGAAGGAATTGGCGAACGAGGTGGGTCTTTCGCTCATACAAAGAATTTATGGGATGAGTTTTCAGGAGAACGAGTGATTGATACGCCGATCTGTGAAATGGGCTTTACCGGCGCAGCCATTGGTGCGGCCGCACGTAATTGCCCGGCGGTAGCAGACCTTATGTTTTCTGATTTTATTTTTGAAGCGGCAAGTCAGATTATACAACAGGCAGGTAAGCTGCATTACATGACCAATGGTGCATCAAGCGTTCCTCTCATTGTCAGAGCCGGCTACGGTTTAATTAAAAATGTAGGACCCCATCACAGTGGCTGTTACTACCCGGTTTGGGCGCATTGTCCTGGTTTATGGGTGGCTGTCCCATCGACACCTGAAGATGCAAAAGGTCTGATGAAAACAGCATTGCGTTCAAAAAATCCGGTTATTTTCCTGGAGCACAAGAAGCTGTTTGCTTCAAAAGGCGATGTCCCTGAAGAGGAATACTACATTCCCTTTGGTCAGGCAAAAGTTGTAAGGGGGGGCGATGATATTACAATTGTCACCTGTGGAGAGTTAGTAAGACAAACAACAAAAGTTGCACAGGTAATGCAGAAGAAGGGCATCAGCTGTGAAGTGATTGACTTACGAACCATTGTGCCTCTTGATATCAATACCATCGTTACCAGTGTTAAGAAGACCGGATATGTACTGGTTATTGATGAAGCCTTTGCCATGTGTGGTATCGGTGCAGAAATTGCTGCTCAAATCATGGAACAAGCGTTCGATTACCTGGATGCACCCGTCGGACGACTACATCCTGAATCCGTTACACATCCCTTCAGTCCGCCTTTAGAAGACGCCGTTGTGATTGATGAGGATAAAATTGCCAATGCAATAGAAACGGTGATAAAGGGGCTTACACCTCATGTGGATTTAGCTGTTCCATACCATTCGATAAATGAGAGTCAGGAGCCACTGCAGTTTGATGATGTATCCACTACTGAAAATGACGACAATGGTTCTGTTAATGATGATGATTCAGATGATCTACCAGCCGGCGCAATCATCATCAATACACCCAACCAGGATTTAACCGTTGAAGAGTCATCGGTGCTGACATGGCTAGTTGATTTAGGTGACGCCATTTCTAAAGATCAGGACATATGTGAAATGGAAAGCGATAAAGCAACCTTCACTGTCCAGGCTCCAGAAGATGGGGTGTTGATCAAAATATTTGCGGAAGCTGGGGATTTGGTATCCACGGGCGGCAAAATTGCAGCAATGATCGGTAAACAATGAGGTGTCTATGTTTGAATTAAATGGAAAAGTTGCAGTTATAACAGGGGCTGCTCAAGGACTCGGCAAACATCTTGCACTGCAGTTGGCAAAACAGGGCTGTCATATTGTTGCTCTGGATATTTTGGAGGATGAACTTAAAACGACTGCCGGAGAGGTTCAGTCACACAATGTGGATTGTCTTGCTTTAATCTGTGATATCGGCAATGAAGCTGAAGTCCAAAAAAGCTTTGAAGAAATAAACAGGACATTTGAGCATATTGATATCTTAATTAATAATGCCTTTATACATCGACGGGGTGCGCCTGAGACCTTTGCTTCTGAAGATTTTGATGAGGTCTTATCCGTGAATACGAGAGGATCGTTCTTATGTGCACAAGCCTGTGCGAAAAAAATGATTTCCGAAAAAACGGGTGGGAGCATCATCAACATTAGTTCTATAGCAGGACAATCAGCTTTAGGTAGAGGCAATATTGTCTACAGTATGAGTAAGGCGGCAATCAACCAAATGACGAAAGAAATGGCCATTGAATGGGCGGCCTATAAAATTCGCGTTAATGCAATCCTCCCTTGTCAGATCATGACAGCTGCCGTGGAACGAATGTTGTCTGTTCTGGACGCAGAAGAAAAAGTAAAAACCGTCGAACGTATCTTGGACGGTATACCGTTAGGACGAATGGCTGAGGTCGAAGACTACACCGGAATTGTGCTGCTGCTTGCATCGCCTATGGGATCCATGATAACAGGTGCTCTTATTCCGGTTGATGGCGGCAACCTTGCGCTGAATGCCGGTGGTGACCCCATCATAAAAACAGATAATGCCGCCGAAAGTCGTCGTTATAAATAACCATAAACTGGAGGTCATATGTCAGGATCAAAAAATAAAGTTGCTGTCATCACCGGGGGATGTGGTGATATCGGACGCGCTATAGCAAAAGGCTTAATAGACAAAGAGACAAGTGTTGTCTTAATGGATATATTGCCCGATGAAAAAGGCAACGAATGTATCAACGAAATTAATGCAGCACACTATATCAAATGCGACCAGAAAAACCGCAGTGAATTAGAAGCGGCATTCAACGAGATTAAGGAAAAGTTCAACCGTATTAACCATGTCATTATTAATGCAGCGGTTGTAGAAAAAGAATCCTTTGAAGATATACGAGAAGAAAACTGGCAAAAGCAAATTGACGTTAATCTCAGCGGCAGTTTCTATGCCGCTCAGATAGCAACCCAACACATGTTGACTCAAGAACCAGATGAACAAGGCATCAGAGGTAAAATTATTTTTACCAGCAGCTGGGTGTCTCAGTATCCATTACCTGATGCGTTACCCTATATTGTCAGTAAGGCCGGAATTGAAGCAATGGTCCGTGCCATGGCACAAGAATTGTCGGATAGGAAAATAATTGTCAATGCTGTTGCACCAGGCTTACTCTATGCAGGATTAACTAAAAAATGCTGTGAAGAAAATCCTGTTTTTGAGTCCCAATTAGAAGGAATGATTCCTTTAAATGAACTTGGAACAGTAGACCAAGTTGCCGCCATGTATGTCTTTTTGTGTTCTAGTGCCGCCAATTATATTACGGGCCAGACGATTAATGTTGATGGAGGATGCTCTGTAATAAAAAGAGATAAAATTTGAGTGTCCTAAACTGAGATTCTGAATAGGGATTTTGATT
>JABSQK010000734.1 GCA_013215875.1 Lentisphaeria bacterium | reverse complement strand
GTCGAGAGCATGATGGCGACGCAGCATTTTGTGGCAGCCATATGCAGTTTGACGACGCCTCACTGGACGACGACCAGCAGGCCTGGTTATCCCTTCTGAACGAGACGTCCTATACACATGCAAATGATGTGGTCGCTGCACCTCTTATTGAAGAACCATGGCTGTCGAAACTCGAAGCAGCAGAGAAGAACCATGAAGGGTGGTATCAACTGGGTGTGATGTATTATGCAGATGACAAAATTGATGCCGCAAAAAAAGCGTGGAAAAAATCCCTTGAGCTGAAGGCCAACCCCTTTGCCTTACGTTGCCTGGCTAATTTGGCAACAACAGATAAGGATTATGACACAGCAATTGATCTCTATAAACAGGCCAACGAACTCATGACAGATATCACACTAATCTGTGAATACGCAGAGACAGCACTGGCTAAGAAGGACTACGAACTTGCGAGAACCATCACTGAAAATTCACCCATTAAGAGTGGACGATTGGAACTTTGCAACGGCTATGCCTACCTTGGCTTGAATGATTATGACAAGGTACGCGCATTTTATGATGCTGACGAATCCTTTGTTATTACCGACTTGCGTGAGGGTAAAGGCGGATTTGATCTACTCTGGAGGAAAATGCACGAGCAAGAGTTGATGCAGAAATACGGTATTACAGAATTAACCGATGATATTTTTCACGAGGTGCAGAAACAGTTCCCCTCACCTGAAAAATATAATTTCATCATGGCGCCACCCATGTCACCATCCGAACGAAAGAAAGCCGGCTTAAAACCTAAATAGAAATTGGCAAAAAAACTTGTCTTCAACCCGTTTTATATCATCGTCGTTTTGCCCAAAGCCGCCGATAGGCAGTTTAATATATACTGTCCAGGTTCTTTTTGACAGCAGTGTTCCAGACACCTTCTGTACCATTTAGTACGATGTAAGGATTTTTCTTCAAGATTACAGTCGCAGCATCAATTACATCCTGAGCCCGCATAAGAACAATTTCACTTTCCCCAAGTACTACCCGTTTCAACAGTTTTTTACGATCTAGAAGGTCATGGACTTTATCAAACCAATGGGTGTTCATGGGCATGTTGGGGCATTCCCGGTGTTGCCACTTGCCATCTTTCTTCTTGGGTATAAAGCCCGCCGGAGTTGGAATTCCTTCGAGATTTTCTGCCAGGTGAATAAGTGTGTTTGTTCCCATTGGAGCCATCATTAAAACCCAGGCATCGTCTGCAAGAAAATTCCCCCAAAAGCCGGTTTCGCCCTGGGGTGGACAAGCAGCATGATGACCTTTAATCAGCGCCGTCGCCTTAGGGCCTTTGCAGGCGACCGAATGCGTCGGATGGGCACTACGATATACATCTGGCATTCTGATAAATGCATTAGTTAAAGCGCCAACGGTTGATATACTTTTCTTTTTATTGTAGGGGTTACTCCCGGAAAAACTCAAACTATGAGTCGGCATACATAAGGTGCCTTTTATGCCAACTGCTTTTTCAAGTTGGTTGATGAGCCCAGTCATTCCCATGTCTAAATAACCAAATTGACTCACACCCGTATGCACCATGAGTGTCATGCCAGGTTTTACACCGACTTGTTTGAATGCCCGTGATAGATCACTCGATTTAATCACTGGCCGGGTACTGATAAATTTACATTTCTCAAAGGCCTTAAAACAGTCCAGGAGTTTTTCGAGATTTACATTCAGATTTTCAAATCTTAAGAACTGATAAATATCCCAAAGACTTCTTTTCCCATAGGCGAGGCTCAAG
>JABSQK010000733.1 GCA_013215875.1 Lentisphaeria bacterium | reverse complement strand
GCGGGCGAAGATCTCTGGGTCCTGCATGTCCGCATGCTGCTTAATCAGTGGCAGCGCAGCACTACCAGACTTCATCAGCTCGGCAGTCGCGGTCTCGCGCACTTTGAAAACATCGTCACCCAGGTCTTTGATCAGCTTAAGAATGCGCTGTGCACTTTTTGAATCGTTATTCTCAGTGAGCGCATTTTCGAGTGCCGGCAAGCCAGACTTCCCAATGGCCACCAGAACCTCGATCGCCAGCTTGCCTTTCGTCCAATCCTTGTCCACAAGCTGCTCGATCAGGACGGCCAGGCCGGCGGCGAGCTCGGCCGGCTTTGCGAGCAGGGCTTTTGCCTGCGCCTGGGCTGCCACGCCTGGATTAACCGGGCTGTTGGCTGCCCAAATCAGCATGCGCACTAAAAGGCGATCTGAAAAAGGCTTGCTCGCCTTGGGATTTTCACTGGCCGTCTGCACAAGAATACGGCCCGTGCCGAATTCGGCAATTACCAGTGACGGAGTCCCGCTAACACTGCCCTTGACCAGTACCCTATAGTGCTTGTCCAGATCCTTCATACTGTCGGCCGGGAATGTCAGCTCCGACTCGGGTAGGCCGCGGATGATCGGGTGCCACTTCTCTACCGCCACCGGTTTCTCTGAACTATTGTAGTTCTTGACGAAGGTGATCGGGTAGGGCAGAATTTTTATCTGACGCGACACATTGGGCTGGCAGACAATGAGCCCGCCGCCGCCGAACACGTAGTCCTGGTAATCCTTAGCGAAACCCTCGAGCACTCCGCTCTCCGCGCACTGGGTCGGTAAAATGACTAGATCGAAAGCTTGCAGATCCTTGAGCCGCGAGTTTGGCGCTAAGATCGTCAACTTCGCACCATTTTTTTTC
This sequence comes from Lentisphaeria bacterium, assembly GCA_013215875.1. Lineage (GTDB taxonomy): Bacteria > Verrucomicrobiota > Lentisphaeria > JABSQK01 > JABSQK01 > JABSQK01. The sequence continues at coordinate 1,760 of JABSQK010000733.1, read as the reverse complement.
AGTCGAGTCACTGCCGCCTTTGTAGAGCCATCATGGGCATTGACCACCGCAATCGAGAAGTCCACGCCCTCGGGCAACTTGCTCTCGTCCGCCGCCGAGCTCAGAGAAGCGGAAAACAGGAGGATCACAGTAAATTGGAGCACCCGATTAAAGATAGAGATTAGATGGCAGCTGCCCGGTTTAGGTTCCCTAAATATAACAGTTTCATAGATTCTTTTGCACAGCCGGCCCAGAGCCAAACCGGCCACGGCTGTGGGCCTTAGTTCCGCGTAATCGCTTCGTCCACGTTCATCATTTTTTTGATCCATTTCAGAGTTTCCCAATATTCCCTTTAAATATCTAATATTATAACACAATTGGAGGACATAAGCAAGTGGATTTTGGATGGAGAAATCGGTGCCTTTATGTAACATGGGCAGACTCTTTGTACTTAAAACAGATTCAAGATTAAGTAGAACCTTTTGAAGCTTCAGTCGCTATCTATGCAGCCTCGTCGGAACGCTTTAAGAGCTCTTCATTCTCAAGGTTTTCCCAGCGTTGCAGTAGAGTAGGGTGCCTGTCCAGTCTACTCGACGCAGTCGCTGAGGCCATGCAAGATCTCGCATCCCTGAATGGAATTTAAAAAAGAAAAGGTCCGGATTATATTCCGGACCTTTAGAAATAACGTATTCAGCGTTTTAGCTGGCTGCGCAGCTCATATCAGCACCACAGCACATGGGTGATTTAATTTTACCACATCCATTTGGACACTTTGAAATTTGAACTTTTGTACCATCATCGAGTTCCAGAACATCATCTACCAGGGGTGCATCGCATTTTGAACAGCTTGCATTTACTCCCATTCCACATTTTGGGCATTCGTATGTCGCCATTAGAAATCCTTTTGTTTAATTTTTATTTATTGAAGTTTTATTAAACCTCAGCACATGATGAATATGCATAGCAAACCGAATCAATCAAGCAATATCTCAATTGTCTGAAAGAAAGAATTGAATTTGTCGTTCTTCAGCCCAATGATGCGCTTTGGTGGAATGGATTTACCATGTCAGTCTCATAAGCTGAAGATTGCTGGTTCGATTCCAGCAAGCGCAACCAAAAAATAAAGGAATAAAAAATGGATACTAAGAAACAAGACAAACATGAGCATAAACCGGAACCGAAGGTTCATGGAGCTGATCTCTAATGTCTTAATAGTCCAGATAGATTTTTGAAAAGCCCTTGAGCCAAATGTGTTCAAGGGCTTTTTATTTTTAAAATTTCCGGGCTTGTGACCCAATGGCTTAAGGTACCAGACTTTTAATCTGGGAATTGTGGGTTCGACTCCCACCAGGCCCATTAATTTTTATCTAAAGGTTTTGCTGAATAAGTCCGAATTATTTTAGATATGAGGATGTGATATAAAGCTGTATGAAAATACAGCAAAATTGAGACAGACGAGTAGATGAAGTGATTCGGTTATAGATGAAAGTTCTTAAGGTACAATGTTTTATCCCGTTTTATAAAAAAAAATGTACCGCTAGGATTAAATAATGTAATAAGTATTTGAATATTAAGTGTTCATCGTTCAGCAAGCCTTTCTCAGAGTGTAACGCAGCGGCAAGCGTGCCTGCCTTGGATGCAGGGAGTCGCAGGTTCGAATCCTGCCACTCTGACCAGAATTTGTCTCCGTCGTTTAACCGGTAAAGACACAGGACTTTCAATCCTGTAATGTGGGTTCAAGTCCCGCCGGAGATACCAAATATGCAGGCCATGGTCTAATG
>JABSQK010000732.1 GCA_013215875.1 Lentisphaeria bacterium | reverse complement strand
TACGGCAGGGATGATGTCTACATTGCCAATATAGTAAAATGCCGGCCACCCGGAAATCGCAATCCCCAGGATGCAGAAGCAGACAAATGTTTGCCCTACCTGGAACGGCAGATTGAACTTGTTGATCCAAAAGTAATTGTTCTACTCGGTGCAGTACCTTTGAATTACCTTCTGAATATGAAAGGTATCATGCGCAGTCATGGCAAATGGATGAGCTATAAAGGGATCGATGTCATGCCCAGTTTCCATCCCGCCTTCCTGCTGCGCAAACCCGAACACAAACGCGACGCCTGGGAAGACATGCAAAAGGTGATGGAAAAACTGGGAAAACCAAGCGCCTAAGAATGGTCACGATTTTATTAATCATAAGTCTGGTCTTTCTTCTTGCTGCATCAGCCTTCTTTTCGAGTTCTGAAACCGCACTGTTCTCCATTAGCCAAAATACCCTCAACCGCTGGGCCGACGATGGCACTCCCGGGCAAAAGCTGGCCGCGCACTTAATGGAGGATCATCATGCGTTGCTTACCCTTATTCTGCTTGGCACAAACTTTGTAAATACGCTCTACACCATGGTATTTAAAAGTATCATCAACGGACCCATTTCTGATTTTCTCAACGGCTCTTCTCTGAGTGAATATGCAACAATAATTAGTATCATTGTCAGTACCTTACTCATTACTTTAATTGTCCTTATCTTTGGTGAAATCACCCCAAAAGTTTTATCCTATGCAAAAGCGACTACACTCGCTCCGCGTTATGCAAAGGTATTAAATTTATTAAACCGGCCCATGCAGCCAATAATTATGCGACTGAAAGATATCTCCGCTAAAGTATTGACCGTCCTGGGCGATGAAGATTCCAGTAATGCTATTTCTGTTGATGAATACGAAACCTTCATCAATATGGCCAATAGTGCCGGTGTATTCAGCGAAAATGAATCCACGCTTTTTATGAATGTGTTTGCCATGCGCCATACCCGTACGTCAAAAATAATGATCCCGCGGACAGATATTGCCTTCCTCAACTCGGATTGTCCGGATTCTGAATTAATGGCGGAAATACAAAAACAGCAGCAGCGCTATTTACCGGTAATTGATGAAACATTCGAAAATATCGAAGGACTGTTTGATACGAAAAAATATTGTATGCTAGCGGAAGGTGATCGGAGCAACTGGCGTGAGTCATGTTTGCACAAAGCAGTCTATGTTCCTGAGAATGCCCCATTAAACAAAGTGCTTCTCACACTCAAAGAAACCCAAATTGGTATCGCCTTTGTCGTTGATGAATTCGGAGGTGTCGAAGGCATGATAAGTGCTAAAGATATTTTCGAACAACTTGTCGGGGAGATGCATGAAGAAACCGAACAACAAGAGTGGGTTATCACCCAAATCGTAAAAAACCATTGGCGCTTGAGCGCACTGATACCAGTCGAACAATTGATGGTCGAACTCAATATCGACCTCGGAGAAACCAAGGCAACGACTCTTGGTGGTTGGATTCTTGAACAAATGGAGACAATCCCGCAACCTGGCGAGCATCTCAAATGGGAAAACTTTTCATTTATTGTACGCAGGGTAGTGAAAAACCGCATTATTGAGGTGGATCTACTTCGTATGGATGGGGGTAATAAATAATGGACATTCCTATTATTACATGCGTCATCATTATCTTGCTGGGACTTGCCCTGTCGGCCGTTTTTAGTGGTTTTGAAAATGGCATGATTGCCATTCGCCAGGCACGACTGAACCATGCGGTAAAGGAAAAACAGTTTCTTGCCAAGCTGCTAAAATACTTTCTGGACCGGCCTGCCATAATGCTCGCGACGATTCTACTGGGTAACAACCTGTGCAATGTCTGCACAACATTTTTTCTTGATGGCCTGGTCGATAACAGCATCATTTCTATGAACCTGCCAAATGCGCTCATCATTTTTATAAAAATTTGTGTCGCTGTTTTCCTGACAATTGCAATCCTTATTTTTGGGGAAATTACCCCAAAGGTCTGGTTTCGCCAGCAGCCGTTTAACCGCTGCAGGCTTGTCGTATTTCCAATGTATGTCTTTCACATCGTTATGTATGTGCTGGTCTGGTTGCTGACACTGGTCGTGAAAATGCTTAATCATTTTATACCGGGGCAAAAAACAAATGAATTAGTCATGATGCGTGAAGACTTTCGACACATGCTGCGGGAAAGTGAAAATGATGGGCTTATTCTGCGCGAAAGCCGGGTACTGCTGGAAAACTCGATCGATTACCATCGTCTGTCAGTCGCAGATATCATGATATTCAAAAATGATGTAAAATCCTTGTCATCCGATATGACAATTAAACAGGCAGTCACATATGCCAGTGGCATGAAAATTTCACGATTCCCGGTTTTTCACCCACAGGATCCGGAAAAATGGATTGGTATATTTACCCTATACGATGCCATTTTCCGCATAAAAGAAAGTGATTGGGAAAATAAAACCATCAAAGAAAATATTCGCCCTCTGCTCTCTGTCCCACAAGAAAGTAAACCAAACGACGTACTGCAACGTTCACAAACAGCTCGCAGTCCCATGCTGGCAGTGGTAAATCAATCGAACGAATTCATCGGTATCATCACCGCAAATGATGTGCTAAAACCACTATTCGGCGATCTCGAAGTTCTCTAGGCTGAATGTCATTTTTCATCGCCAATCAATATTTTTATATTATCTGCCGGAAAATCATCCTTCAGCAACCAGCTTTTTACAAATTTCTTAATACCGCTGCGGCAGGTTTCCTTGACGATCTGAATATGCTGCTCGGCTCGTTTAGCTAAAATTACATCGAGGTTTTTCATTAACTGGTCGCGCTTTTTTTCTTCATCGAAGACAAGGTATCCACCATTAATATAGGAATGAAGCCCGGAAAAATGAACTGCGGGCTTGCTGGCCTTTATGTCCGGACAATGAACTATTACCGTATCTCCGACCTGCTGGACCTTCCACTTTTCATCTGCGAGATCCACATAATAGGTAAATGTTGTGGGGCAGATGATTTCCACTTTTGCTGTACTCTGAATCTTATTCTCATTGGAGAGCTTCTTCAAAAACGACCAGTTTGGCAGCTCAATTGTTGTATCATACTGGCGTTCAATGATTTCTGTGGTCTCCAAACGGGCTACGGATAGGTGGTTTTGCTGCTTGATCGATTTGATATATGAGCCAAATTTATCAGTAATTACAGTGGAGACGACAGGTACCACTTTATTCTTTGAGAAATATACCGATACGTTAATCGCTGTCATGATTGCCAGAGCGACTAGAATTATTATTGAAAATACATATTTTTTCATCTAAGAGCTTCCGTTCTTGTTACGTTTAAATTACTATAGTGAGTGATATGCGAATTGGAAATGAATGTTATAGTAAAGATCTGTATCAGTAAGAAACTAAATTTAAGGGGTCACATTGAGTGATACTTCTTCAGCTTATCCGTTTCTCGACCATGAATTGATCGGGCGACTGGGCAACCTGCAATTTTTACCGCGTGGTCTGGTGGAGGGAACCTATTCCGGCATGCACCGCAGCCCGCACCATGGGGCGAGTGTCGAATTTGCAGAATATCGCAAATATGTGCCGGGAGATGATACCAAAAACATCGATTGGCGGGTATTTGCTAAAACCGACCGCTATTACTTAAAGCAGTATATCGCAGATACAAACATGCGTATTTGCTTCTTGGTAGACTGCAGCCATTCCATGGCATTTGAATCCGAATTTGGCACAAAGCTGGATTATGCAAAAAAGCTCATGGCTACATTGGCATTTGTAGGCATTAACCAGGGCGATTCTGTCGGGCTCTATTGCTTCAATAATGAGTTAACCGTTGAAATACCGGCAAAACAGAGCCCGCGACATTTACGGATGATCTATGACAGGCTCAATGGCCTGGAACCCACTGCAAAAACAGAAATAAGTGATACACTCCACTCACTCGCTGAACGAATACCCAGACGGGCTTTTATTATCGTCATTAGTGACTTCTTTACCGAGGTGTCTAAATTACTGGAAGCATTTGAACATATGCTATATAGAAAACATGATCTGGCTCTGTTTCATTTGCTGGATAAACAGGAAGTAAATTTTGACTTTGATTATCCCATAAAGTTTAATGATATGGAAAGTAAACAAAGTCTAACGACTGAACCCGGAAATATAAAACAGGACTATATCGCTGCATTGGACATTTATTTAAAGCAAATGAGCGATGGTTGTGCAGAGCACAAAGTTGACTACCAACGAATTATTACTGATACACCGCTTGAAGATGCACTCAGTTCATTTCTACTCGAAAGGATACACCGCCATTGAACTTATTTAAATATATCACACTACTACTTATTATTTTTCAGGCCTCGGCTCAAGATGCCAATAACCCTGGTGAAAAAGTAAAGTCGCTCATCAAAATCCTTGAAGAAGGTGGATCCAAAGACCGGAAAAAAGCGAAAGAGGATTTGTTGAATATGGGTCCAACAATAATAAACGAGTTAACCAGCTACCTCAAAAGCGATGATCCTGAACTAAAAGCTACGGTAAAAGAACTCATCGAGAAACTACGTAAAAAAGTAAAGAAAAATCAACCAAGACGCAGAATCGAACCAAGACGCAGAGTCAGGCGCAAAGTAAATAATGGAAAAAGCATGCAGCAATGGACTGCCTTTATTCATAATAAAAAAGCAGCATCTCTAGCCGAAATTATCACCTTGAGCAAAAAAACGGATAAGGATCTACAACGTGATGCGTTAGAAGGTATGATGATTTACCTGGGTCTTGTGCATCCCATAGATACAGCAAAGTATCTGCAAACATTAAATAAGGAACAACGAATAGAGTACAGCACCAGGCTCTCCTCAGTAACATTAACCACGAATGGACAAAGACTGGCCGAAAACCTTTTCTTTTTGCATATCTTGCTAAAGAATGAAAAACTGGCCATACGATTCGGTTTCATTGCATGGTCCTACACAAGAGCATCCAAAAAAAGATCCCAATTCATCATCGACAATCTGGCAATCATCATTAAGAAAAGTTCTAATCCGGCCGCTGTTTGGGAAATTGCCGGCAGGGAAGTCTACAAGGAGCTCAGCATCAACAAGCGTATTCTAAAAGTCGAATTCTACAGCCGAATAGCAGCAGCAGTTGATGCACCTGGCGTGATGAAAGTACTGGCAAAGATAGCGCCTCTAAATAGTGGGAATTTTGTAACTCTCCTGCCGTTAATTAAGCTGCATGATAAAATTGATAATCAGGGTTTCATCCAGGGACTGCTCAGCAGCAAAACCGAACCCGCCTCTATGTACATGCTCTTACGTTCTTATAATCGTGACAACGGTATAAATAAACTCAGTGATAAAGACTTCAAACAAATCATTGATGCGGCCACGACTGAGGAAAAATGCCATATGCTAACAAATCCAATATTGCATTATAAGGATAACGATGAGCGCTTAATTGAATGTTATAATAAAATTATTGCACTCAAACCCAGAAAAAGTAATTATGACAGGGTCGCACGCCTGAACTTATTGCGAATTTATGAGCGCACCGCCAGTTTCAAAAAGGCGCGCAGCACCGTGCAAGAACTCCTGGATACGATCGAATTTAAAGACGGACAATACCACGCCGTATTAAAAGCCAGCCTTAAAACTAAACTCGAGTATTACCAAAAAATTGAGGATTCATACCCGGAAGCTTATACAAAGTTAATCAATGAGGGCATGGTCTTTTTGTACGCGGAGAAACATGATAAAGCACTGGCCAAGTTTGCCCAGGCAATAAAGTTAAAAAGCGATGCACCACAGGCCTGGTTGTTGTCAATAGAAATTAACGGGAAGCGGGGAAATAATGCAAACTACATAAGCGAAATTAAAAAATATTTAGAAACAAAAGAAGTTGAAACTTACGAAAATCTTCGGCGGCGGACCTACAAGGCTGTGTTTATTTTGGAAACAGATCTAGCCAGGGTTTATTTGGGTAAACTGAGCTCCATAAGCCCCAAGACGATTTCTACATTAATCATTCAAGCCCAGTTCTTTCAGCGCAATGGTGAAGTAAAAAAAGCCATCGAGATATACGAACGAATTCCGCGTTATTATCGCAACAATAATCTGGGATTAGCATATGCCAGAGCAGGTGATTATAAAAAAGCAAAAGTTGAATTTGAAAAAGAAGTTCTGCTCAGACCTTTTGCCAGGTATGACAGAATATGGCTGCACCTGATGAAGCGAATGTTAAATGAGAAAGATACGGATATAAAAGAGTATATTAAATACAATACCGATGAGAAAGACTTCAGCAAAAGCATTCTGCAATTTGTAGCAGGAAATATTTCTGAAGAACAGCTTTTGAAAGACGCAAATAAAAATCCCGATACGTGGCAGATAAAGGGCAGTTTATGTGAAGCCTATTTTTATATCGGCATGATGGCTAAAAGCATGAAAAAGATGGATAAGGCAAACGCCTCCTTTAAAAAATGTCTTTCATACAATATCATCAGTTTCATCGAGCATACATGGGCCATGTATGAACTCGGTAGTTTTAAAAAAGAAAAAACACCTTAATATGGAAATGTAGGTTTCGTGAATGTTTGAACAGCTTTTTATCCTGTGGGGATTACCGTTAATACTCATACCATTGATTGTGCATTTGTTAAATCGCCTGAGATTTAAATCGCTAGATTGGGCTGCAATGTCATTCCTGCTGTCCGCCAGCAAAGAATCCACAAAACACCAGAAGCTTAAACAATTTTTGATTTTACTTTTTCGAATTCTCGCCCTGCTTTGCCTGATCTTCGCACTCAGCCGCCCAAAAGTGGGTGGCCTTCTGGCGATGACTTTTTCAAGCCCGCCGGATACGATCCTTGTTTTGTTTGACCGCTCTCAAAGCATGGAGAATATTGATTCACACAGCAGCAAAACACAACGCAATATCGCCCTGGAAAAATTGATAAATACCATAAGAGAAGTCCCGGGCTCGCCAAGAATTATTTTAATTGACAGCCTCTTAAAGGAAGCAGTAGAAATAGATGATGCAGAATTACTGAGTAAACATCCCTACTTGCAGAAAACGAACAGCAGCGCCGACTGGCCTTCAATTATGCAAAGTGCATGGCAATATTTAACTGATAATGAAAGCGGAAAAACTGAAATCTGGATCAGTACAGACCTGCAATCTGCCAGCTGGAAAAAAGAGTCGAAACGCTGGGAGACCATTCTAGAACAATTTAAAGAACTTAAAAAAGTTACAGAAATAAAATTTATCAGCCAGTCTCTAGCAACAAATAAAAATCAAGGTATTGAAATTCTTGATGTGAAGTTGTTTGAAAAGAACAAAGCTTTGTTTCTCGAGCTTTCATTCGCCTTGCATAAAAATTACCAGGAAACAAAAACCCTCCCCATGCGGGTAAATATTGCCAATGATGAATTAAAAACATTTGATATAGAGCTCTCTACAGAACGACAAATTTTCCGCCAGCAATTTGAGATAGAAAATAGAAATGCAACCTGGGGCACCATCACATTGCCAAATGACGGAAACCTGGCGGATAATAAAGCCTACTTTGTATTCGAAGAGGAAAGCGCACAAAAAATTTCTATCGTATCAGATAATCCCGGTAATGCGAGGGTTTTACAATTGCTATCCGCCCCACCCATAAGCATGAATGAAGCATCTACTTTTACCAAGACCGATTTAAACAGGGCATTTGAAACGAAACCGGCATTATTAATCATAGAAGGTTTGGTGGAGCCTAGTCACGCTAAAGAAATAAAGGAC
>JABSQK010000731.1 GCA_013215875.1 Lentisphaeria bacterium | reverse complement strand
GTTGGCGTAAGGCAATTCATTGTTATACTATAAGCTGAAAGAATGAGACCCATTCCGTATTATAAAATTCAACAGGACATCAAATGAATGTAAACTTAGCCAACTCATGGAGTGATGATTCCTCAGCACAACTCCATCTTACTTTTTATAGTTCCCAGTCAGATGACATGCTCTTTAATAAGGGTAAAGATATCGATATTATCTGTCAGACTGATTTACGTGGACTTGGCTTAAGCTGGTCATTGCATCACAACATGATAAACAAACCATTCCTTACAGGCGAAGCAAAACCATTGATAGGAAATAAATTTCAGATTAAATTCCCAACGACAGATTTGGTTCCCGGATTTTATGATATCCGCGTTGTGCTTGATAGTGGTACATCAAATAATAAAAAGAACGCGTTGGATAAACGTCCGGTTAATGGTAGCTGTACATTCGGCTGGAAGGTCAATAAAATGGCCATTCCAGACTCGCGCCCCAAAGGCTTTAAAGCATTTTGGATTAAGGCGAAAAAAGAGATCGATGCGCTTCCATTGGACGTAACAATTGAAACGGAGCTAAAAACGTATACGAGCAAGCAGATTGATACATACAATGTGAAACATGCCTGCTTACCTGCAGACTACGATCCCAAGGGCCATAAATATGAAACTGTTGAATCCTGCAAAGTTAGTATTGCAGGCCCCGATGGAGGCCGCATCTACGGATGGCTGGCAAAACCAATGGGCGAAGGTCCGTTTCCGATCATGCTGGTTCTACCAGGCGCGGGTTACAATCCACGCCCTCGTCCTTTGGAACATGCCCGGCATGGTTACCTGGCGCTCGACATTCAAATTCATGGACAGGATGTGGATCAGAGCTCTTATGAATTTCTCGATGAATTTGTTAATGATGATATCAACAATCCCGTTAAGTATAACTATTACAATATTTATAAACGTGTACGGCAAGCGGTGAACTATCTAGTATCACGTACCGATGTGGATACTAAGAAAATTGTTGTTGTTGGCGGCAGCCAGGGTGGCCGTCTCGGTATTGTTATCGCTGGAATTGATTCACGGATTACAGCCGTGGTTTCAACGATTACACATTCGGCCAATTTTCCACATCAAGTCTGGGTATGCAATTGCAATGGGGTTAAATCACCAAGCAACCCCTGGCTTATAGAATTGCCCGAGCAAGATGGCATGGACTTAAAAGACGCTCCACCAATTGTCAAAACTGAAGAGGCAAAATGTTTTGCCTTCTTCGATCCCATGTATTTTGCTCAGGACATAAAGTGCCCGGTACTCATGCTCGGTGGCTTAACCGATACAATCTCCCCGCCATACAGTGTCTGGGCGGTCTATACTAATCTTAAGGTAAAAAAGAAAGCGATATTTGCTAATCCCGGACACGCACATGATTGGAGCCCCACCTTCGATCGCTATGCCTGGAAATGGTTAAACAAATAATAGAAAGAAAAATATGAATTCCACAAATAAATCGACTGCCAATACACTGCTCTTTCATGACCGTCCAGCTGATAATGACTGGAACCGTGCCTTCCCAGCTGGTAATGGCCGCCTGGGTGTGATGGTCTTTGGCGATATCGATATGGAACGCCTCGCGCTGAATGACGATACGCTCTACAATGGTGGAGCAAGAGATCGCATAAATCCTGATGCTTTAAAAAACCTCGAGCGCATTCGTGCACTGATTACTGAAGGGCGCCTTGCGGAAGCGGAGGCCATCAACTGTGAGGCACTTACTGGTTTGCCACCGATCATGCGGAATTATGAACCATTGGGCGATGCCTTTATAAGCCAATCGTATAATGATGAATCGTATCCGCCTGTGGATCCTGATACCATTGACCCGATGGAAATCGCCTATGGAAAAACCCACAAGGCAATGGTCGAGAATTATCGTCGCGAACTCGATTTTGAAAGTGGTACAATAAGCAGCTCCTTTTCTGCTGGTGGTACCGCATTTAAACGTGAAACTTTTGTGTCGTTTCCCGATGATTTAATTGTCATGCGTTACAGCGCCGATAAGGCATCATCATTAAATTTGAAATGTCGCTTAGAGCGTGGCGACCCTCAAATGTATAGCACCCGCCATATGGATGAAATTGCCATCCATAGCGATGAACGCCTGGTATTCAAGGGATCTACTGGCAGCCAAAATCCCATCGGTTTTTCCGGTGGCATGCGAATTATTGCTCAAGGCGGGAATGTGGAATGCCTTGGCGAAAGCATTTTTGTTCGCGATGCAGATGAAGTTTTAATTTTAATTACCGGCAATACGACAGATCGAGTAAGCCATCCTCAAGAGACCGTGCTAAAAGATTTATCGGGCGATTTTTCCTGGAACGAATTGCGTGCCCGTCATTGTGAAGATTATCAATCTCTCTTCAGCCGTGTAAGTATTGACCTCGGCGATGATCCCCAATTATCAGGACTGCCCGTGGATGAGCGTCTATCACGAGTCGCCAATGGCGGAACTGATACCGGCCTGGATAGTCTTTATTTTAACTTTGGGCGCTATCTGTTGATTTCGTCCTCACGACCCGGTTCCCGTGCTGCGAATCTTCAAGGTATTTGGAACGACAGTTTTTCGCCAACCTGGGGAAGCAAGTATACCATAAATATAAATATTCAGATGAATTATTGGCCAGCGGAAGTGACAAATTTAAGTGAGTGCCATGAACCACTTTTCGATATGATTGCCAAGCTTCATGAAAACGGACAGAAAACCGCTAAAGGTATGTATGACTGTCGCGGATTTGTCTGCCACCACAATACGGATAATACCTACGACACCTGTCCGACCGACCGAAATGTCACCGCATCCTACTGGCCTATGGGCGGAGCCTGGTTTGCACTTCATCTTTGGGAACATTATCTCTATACCCTCGACGCGAAATTCCTGGAGAATAATTATCAGATTTTATACGATGCCTGTCTATTCTTTGTCGACTTTCTTATCGAGGATTCACAGGGACGATTACTCACCTCGCCATCCGTTTCTCCAGAAAATGCCTACCGACTTCCATCTGGTGAAATCGGAACTATCTGCGCTGGTCCAACGATGGATAACAGTATCATCCGCGAACTGATTTCCTGCGCTTTGGAAGCTGCAAAAATTCTTGGCAAAGAACGGCCTGAGATATTTGAATCCATTCTCGACAAGCTCCCGCCTCTAAGTATCGGCAAACACGGCCAGTTGATGGAATGGGCCGATGATTGGGATGAAGTAGAAGAAGGACATCGGCATATTTCGCATCTCTTCGCATTGCATCCTGGCACAGAAATTGATGGACTAAAAGATACGGACTTCACCAAGGCTGCAGAGATCACTCTAAGCCGGCGCCTTGCTAGCGGCGGTGGCCATACCGGCTGGAGCCGCGCATGGATTATCAATTTTTATGCACGCCTTGGCAATGGCCAAAAAGCCTACGAAAATATTCAAGCACTTCTCTCTAGTTCAACCCTGCCAAATCTATTTGATGATCATCCCCCATTTCAAATCGATGGTAATTTTGGTGCAACCGCAGCAGTAGCAGAGATGTTGGTGCAATCGCATCAAAAACGGATCGACCTTCTACCAGCAT